>JBEULM010000064.1 GCA_041287335.1 Hydrogenobacter sp. | reverse complement strand
ACCTTGGAGTATACCTGCTGCAAGTACGCAGGTGATGGCGGACGTAAGCGTTGACTTTCCGTGGTCAACGTGTCCTATAGTTCCCACGTTAACATGCTCCTTTTCCCTTACAAACTTCTCCTTTGCCATCGCTTTACCTCCAATTAAGCCCAGGACCGGACTTGAACCGGCGACCTCACCCTTACCAAGGGTGTGCTCTGCCTGCTGAGCTACCTGGGCTAAGGGATAAATTATACCAAAAAGCCTTTTTTTATGCAAACGGGATGGAGGTTCTTGATCGTAGAAAAGAAAAGTTGTAAAATAATTGAGTTTTAGAGCCGGTAGCTCAGTCCGGTAGAGCAACGGACTTTTAATCCGTGGGTCGCGGGTTCAAATCCCGCCCGGCTCATCTGTATAAGTCATATTTATTTTAATCATTAAACACTTCTTATTAGCTTTTCATTAATAAGGAATGAAATTAAAACCAGAAATAGGAGGTGTCACCATGAAGGGTAGGGCAGTTTCATCTATGTTTTTCTTCAGTGTGTTTTTTACAGCTTTATCTTTTGCGGATGAGCCTTGTCAGTCTCCTTACATGCCGAAGATAGCAGGTCAGGAGGACTATATTTATGTGTGGACATTGGGAGTCCCCGGGCTTGGTGATGGTTCTGATAAATTGGTGGTTGTTGATGTTAACCCAAAATCTAAGACTTACGCAAAAGTCGTTTCTTACGTTTCCGTTGGCGGAAGACACGAAGCCCATCACTGTGGTTTTACTGAAGACAGGTGGTATCTTTGGTGTGGGGGGCTTGACGATTCAAAGATCTTCATCTTTGATATAGGTTCTAATCCGAAAAATCCCAAACTTGTGAAAGTCATTGAAAATTTCGTACAGAAGTCAGGTGGTGTAGTAGGTCCCCATACCTTTTACGCACTACCTGGAAGGATGCTAATAACCGGACTTTCTAATGACAAGGACAAAGGAGGAAAGACGGCTCTCGTTGAGTACACAAACGATGGTAATTACATAAGAACTGTATGGATTCCTACAGAACTTAACGGAGTTAAGGGTGATGGATATGGCTATGACGTGAGGGTAAATGCAAACTTGAATCTCATGCTAACATCCTCCTTCACAGGACACAGAAATTACATGAGACCTATATCGGAAGTAGTGAAAGATCCAACCGCAACCTTTGGAAACACGATGGTACTTTGGAACTATCACACTATGAAACCGCTGAAGATCTTCCATGTCCCAGGCGCACCCCTTGAGATAAGATGGGCAATAAATCCTAAGCATGAGTACGCTTTTACCTCAACCGCTTTGACCAGTGAGCTTTGGTTGATATATAGGGACAAAGATGGTGAATGGAAAGCAAAATCCGTAGCCAAGATAGGTCCCAAAGGTAAGGAGCTTCAAACGCTACCGCTTGATATAAGCCTTTCTTCTGATGACAGGTACATATTTGTTGGTGCTTACGATGGCATTTTGAGAGTTTACAATGTTGAGAACCCTCATAAGCCCAAATTGATCTTGGAAAAGAAAATCTCTGATCAGATAAATATGGTGTCAGAATCCTGGGATGGTAAAAGGATCTATGTTACCACTTCGCTTCTTTATAATTGGGACAAACCAAACATACCTCAAGTATTAAAAGCTTATGAGTGGGACGGAAAAGACCTAAAACCTCTTTTTACCCTTGACTTCACTAAGGAAAAGCTTGGTAGACCTCACCTTATGAATTTTGGACAAGAAGCGTACTATAAGGGACTGGTAAGATCTACGAAAGGAAGCGGTGTAGCAAAAGCTTCCTTCTGATCTTTTATGTTCCTTATTACCATTCTCTTCTCCCTTTTTTTATACTCTTGCAATAGCAGGGATGAAGAGAAAGCTCTACCTGTTTATGATATGTACAAAGTTCTTGAGAAAGAATACACCCCATATATACCGAAGTTCACACCACCCGTACCGGGTACGTATGACCTTCCTGTGATAAAATGTATAAAAAATCATGCGATCCTTGATATATACGGTAGGGAAAAGGATATACTTAGCGTTAAATACGGCAAGATAGCTGTTGTCAGCTTTATATATACTAACTGCTACGACATATATGGCTGTTCTATGGCCACATACTATATGAAGCTCTTGGATAAAGAAATTTCGGAAAGTGAGGAGTTAAAGGATAAGGTCATCTTGATATCCGTATCCTTTGATTATGAAAGGGACACGCCGAAAGTGATGAGAAAATATATGGATCTGATAAAGCCTTCATCCAATTGGTACTTTTTTACCACAGGGGGTGGCAAGTTATTAGATGATCTATTGATAGACTTTGGACAGAGGATACAGAAGATCTACGATGAAAGAGGGAATTGGCTCGGTTTTAGACATACGCTTAAGGTTTACCTTCTTGATGAAAAAACTGTATCAGAAATATATACAGCACAGGCATGTTGTATCATAAGCTAATCATAAGCGACATAAAGACTCTTACCATGAAGAAATGATAAACCTATCCTTAACATCTTTTTAACAATTCATATTTAGGATCTTTTCTGAAGGAGGTAATTCTATGAGGTGGGCATTTAGAAGTCTTTTATATTTTCTATTTGTATCCATTTTATTTTCGTGTGGTAGTGGCGAAAGTGTCCAAGGGAGGAAGGTCATAATATTTGTTTGGGATGGCTTGCGCCCAGACTCTGTAAATCCTGTAGATACACCAAACCTCTACAGTATGATGCAGGAAGGGGTGTTTTTCTCGGACAACCACTCTACTTATCCTACCTTTACCATGATAAACTCATCAAGCTTTGCAACAGGTAACTTTCCAGACAAAACAGGTTTTTATGGTAATACAGTGTGGCAACCTGGAGCCTCAGGAAAAAACTCTGCAGGACAGCCCGTAGATTTTAATCAGCCCGTATTCACGGAAGACTATGCCATCCTTCAAGCCCTCGACACCTACTATAACAATCAGCTCCTTATGGTTGGCACACTCTTTCAGATAGCCCAAAAGGCAGGATTAAAGACAGTTACGGTAGGTAAAAGCGGAGCGGCATTTTTGCAAGATTACAAAAAAGGTGGACTGATACTGGACGAAAAGATGGCGTATCCGCTATCCTTTGCGAAGGAACTCCAAACTGCCGGATATCCCCTACCCAAAACCACACCCTATGCATACCAACCCGGCGATATAACGCTATCACCCGATAACGGAGATCCGACAGCCTTCGGAAGTAGAAAGAATTTAAATGACGGTTTTACCTCAGACCCCACAGACAACTCAGGTTCACCATACTGCAATGCCAACAAGTATATGATGAAGGTTTATTTAGAATACATTCTTCCAAAGAAAAACCCAGATATAACACTTATATGGTTTAGAGACCCAGATAGTACACAGCACGCCTATGGTGTTGGGACAGCTAACTATAAAGCCTCGCTCAAATGCATGGATGATATGCTCGGACAGCTGAGGAATAAACTAAAAGAACTTAAAATAGACAGTATAACCGATATAATCGTTGTCTCAGACCACGGACACAGTAACATCTCAGGTCCTCTAAACCTCTTTCCACTCAGAGCTATATCCAGCGGTAGCGTATCTGGAATAGACCCCAACGGATATTCAGTTTCCGGTGAGGTACGCCTTGCCGATCTCTTGACGAGAGCAGGCTTTAAGGCTTACGATGGAACTGGATGCGTGTATGACCCCATAATGTCTGGAATAAAGGTTGATGGGACACCTGTATATCCCACTCAGACAGATCAGGATGGTAGCGTGTGCGGGAAACCGGGACAGAAATACACTACAGGAAGCTTTAAAGTGCCTCAAACACTGCCTCCAGACGCATTGGTATTGGCTCCAAACGGTGGAAGTGAATACATATACGTACCTTCTAAAGACCTACAGCTTGTACAAAGAGTGGTTCGCTTCCTTCAGGAGAGGGAAGAGTTTGGTGCTATATTCGTAGATGACCGTTATGGCAAAATCCCAGGCACATTTCCTCTCAGTCTTGTGAGGCTTGAAAATACTGCAAGCCGTAATCCCGATATAGTGGTAAGCTATAACTATGACGAGAATGCTGTCGTTCAAGGGTTCAAGGGTATAGAATTTGAAAGTATGTTTAACCTGCGCGGTATGCATGGAAGCTTTAGCCCTATAGATGTACATAACACTCTCATAGCTTACGGACCTGACTTTAAAAACAACTACACAGATAACCTTCCCAGCGGTAACGTGGATGTGGCACCTACAGTCGCAAGAATATTTAGCCTTAGCATGCCACAGGCAGATGGAAGACCTCTCGTGGAGGCTCTAAAAAATGCCAGTGAAAGCGTAAGTGGTTCATCCACTGAGTGCTTGATATCTGACAAGGTTACAGGGCTACAGATGAAACTTCCCACAAACCCAGATGGCAAGGATATAGACCAGGCTAAAACCACCTACTATATAAAACTCTGTACAAAAAAGGTCATATATAACAATAAGACTTACATTTACTTTGATTATGCAAAAGGAGTAAGGGAGTGATGTTGATCCTCCTTTTCCTGCTCCTGATCTTTGATTTTTCACTCGCAAAAGAACTCTCCTGTCAGAGCCTCTTCTCAAATGAAGGCATAGCGCAGTACATCCACTTTAATGCCGAATACTTGGATGAGAAAAACAACAGGCACGAACTTGAATACTGGCGAAAGGGAAAAGAAAAGCTCAGAAGGCTTACAGATAATAAACTGGATACCTATGCGTATCTTGGTAAGGACGGGAACTACACTTACTTTGTGATAGACAAGCAAAGACAAATAGCAGTCAAGATAAGCAAGGCTGGTCTTTACCGTACAGGGATTTTCTATGACTGGAACTCTTTGGCGCACATTCTCAGGTGTGATTCAAAGGATAGCTTGAAAAAATTAGACAAAGAATCCATAAAACTGTACGGTTACATGTGTGAGTGGTACGATCTTTTAAAGCCTTCCGAAGCTTACCGTGTATGTTGGTCAAAACAGTTGGGTATTCCTTTCTTGATAGAAAGGAGTCAAGACAATCAAGCAAGAATTATTTGGAAAATCAAAAGCTTAGATACAAAACCTATGGATGAGTCTTTCTTTAATATAAAGACGGACAACCTTTTTCGGATAGATGCGGACGAGGATATATTCCCCAATGGTGATTAGAGGATCGCTTTGAGTAACTGCCTGAAACTCACCATTTTGGTAAGACAATCAAATTCATTGGCTTTGAGTACTCCGTAATCCATAAAACTGAAACTGGAAAGGTAGTTGGCAATTGTTTTGAGGTAATCGTGATCTGACATTCTTTGTGCATCATCGGATATTACATCGGTCCTTTTGTTTTGTGGCATGTAGTGCGCCAAGTGTATAGGCTTACCGTAAAGAGAATAAAACTGACAGTTTTTAAGGATCCTTTCTGGATTCCCGTAACCGTTGTTTTCACTCGCTTTTTTGCCCATCATACTCTGGAAAAACACTGCATTGCTTTCATATATAACAGGTTCAAAATACTTTACGAAATTTATACCCTCTTCAAACTCTACAAGCCAACCACCAAAGCAAACACCAAAATCAGAGAGCGGAAAGGTATTTCTGATAATCCTCAAAGCTTTCAAAAGGCTATCCCTGAGTTTGCTAAAGTACTCTTCTGTGATGGAGTTTATTCTGTCCGAGTAGGCTTGAGGGTTTGAGCATGCTGTGTCATACCTGCAGGCTGTGTAAGTGGACTGTTCGGTAGCCAAAGCAAAGTACAGTTTGTTTTTAAACTGGGATCTTAGGTATCCGAGAAACTCCTCAAGATCCGCAAAGAACTGCTCGGATATATGCCATTCGCCGTAGGTAGGAAGCCCTAAAGCAGAGTTCTGTCCGTCGTAATTTTCCCACGTTATCACCATAAGCTCATATCCCATCTGTGACCACTGGGCAAACCTATCCTTTTGTGCCCAGCTTCTTATGTAATCCATACTCGGTGTGTAAAGTCGTCCTAAATAGTCCCTCGCTCCGTTTATCCACATACAAACTATATCAGGTTGTATAGCATCAAGTACTCTCTTGCCGTCCGGATCGTAAGCGTTTATCATCCTCTCAGGATCGTTGCCAAGACCGAACTTGATACGTTTTGGCTCTTGGGATGGAGGAGGCTTGGGAAGGTTAGGCTGTTGGCTATTAGATCCCCCGCCACCACCACACCCTGACAAGCTTCCCGCAAGCATTCCCAAAAGCAGTTTTAGAAAGGTCCTCCTTTCCATTTTTACCTCCCAAAAACGTTGTATATTTTACCTTCATATATAAGTGAGTAGCCTTCAAGAAAACCCATGTTAGCTTTTGAGAAACGCATTCTGACTTTATCGGTGGGACTCATCTTGTCAACTACAATACAATTTGCGAAAGCCTGTGGGTATGATAGAACAGTGTAGTATTCGTACATATAAGGAAGGTAAAACATCTTAGGCTTTCCCGTAAACACGATTATAGGAAATCCTCCCGCATCATCTATGAGAATCCTCTCGCAGTTTATTTCTCTAAGTACTCTTGCTATTTTTCTATACTCCTCCAAGTTACCAGTTATTTTACCTGTAAGTAAAAATCTTAAAAAGTTCTTTTCATTTTCCTCCTTTGAAGTAAGCGGTAGAATCCAGCTTGATGCTAAAGATATTATAAAAGCGAGAATCACAGGTTTTGAGATCTTTACGCCGAAGCTCGCTTGAAAGCTGATGGCAAAGAGCAAAAAGAGAACCGTGTAATAATAAGCTGGGAAGAAGGCAGAAAAATAAACGGAAAAGAGTACTAAAAGGATAGGTGAAATATACACGAGGTAAGCTGGGCTGAGGTATAGAAGCCTATACCTTTTAAAGCTAAAAAGAAGTAAAAAGTAAGGAAGCGTTATGGGTAAATAAGTTATCAATTTTAATGTGGTATACTCCAAGCTTCCAAAGAAACTCCCTCTAACAGAAAGTAGGGATGGATCTATAGGCTCGCTCCTAAAAAAAGAGTATGGGCTTCTTATAAAAGTTAAAGGATCTCCTGTAAATATCCAGTTGAGGTAAAGCCACGCAAAGGCGAAAAACATAATAGGCGATAGCTTTACTATCATGAGAGCCAATCTGTAACTTACATTCTTTTCTCCAGTACTCATGTAAAGGGCAAGAGCAAAGAAGGGAACTAAGAAAAGACTCCTAAAATCCAAAAAGAAACACAGCCCCAACAAAAACCCACTCACAAAAAGGTACAGAGAATATCCACTCTCCATATGGAGAAGGATCATGATTACTGACAGCGTAAGCAAAAGATAAAAGGTAAGTACTTCAAACCTATAAACTGCGAGAAAGAGTATGAGAGGATTCAAAAGTATCAGGGGCAAAATAGCGTAGACCGGCTTTTGACACCTTTTTAATAGGAAGGAAAAAAATAGGCTAATAGTCAGAGCGGAAACCAGAGGGGAAACAAACAGATACTCCCTGATTAGTAAAAAAGGTAGAAAAGCCAGAGGCGGATAAACAAATCCTATATTTTCAAGTCTGGGAGGTTCACCTTCTGTTGCCAAAAGTGCCTTTTCTGCATAGAAAAGTATGTTAAGATGTATGTATCCCAGCTCATAAGTATTTTGGGCTATGAAAAAGAAAAGCACAAACGCAGATAGGAACATGCTATAGAGAGCCAAAAACCTGAGCATTATACCGTCTCCTGAAGGGGAGGTTTATATTTGGTAATACCGTGCTGTGTCTTTTGCCAATAAAAAGGTTTAGTAAAAAGCTCATAAAGCGCCTTATAAGAGGCAATGGAGTGAAGAATCCAGTATAAGGGGTTAAGAAGAGCGTAAGGTAAGAGTTCGTAGTACTTTCTTCTGAATACAGCAAGCATATTGAGGTAAATGCCTATGAAGTTTCCAAAAAGCAAGTTAAAGAGGGAAAGATAGAGTACAGCAGGTGGAAAGAATACATCAATGGCTTTTGTCTGTGTCAGAAGCCAAAAGGTAAACAGTACCCACATAATGGGATTTATCAGGAAAGTAAGGGGAGTTCCACCTATGAGCATGTGGAAAGCTAAAAAACCGCGCAGTCCCACACTTTTGTATAATCTTCTTGAGTTTCTCAAATGCACAAGCCACGTTTGCATGTAGCCTTTTACCCATCTTGATCTCTGTCTTATCCAGTTTTTGACCCTTGCGTTTGCCTCTTCGTAGGTTGTGGAGTTTATAACCCCCACCTTGTAGCCTTTACCAAAAGCTCTAACACCCAAATCCGCATCCTCCGTTGTGTTAAAGGGATCCCAAGCTCCTATTTCCCTGAGTTTTTCCACATCGAAGTGGTTGCTTGTTCCTCCCAATGGTATGGGAAGTCTTAGATTGTAAAGTCCCGGAAGCAGATAATCAAACCAGTAGGAGTATTCAAGAGTGAACATCTTTGTTAAAAAATTCTCGTCCTTATTGAAGTAATTGAGAGCCGCTTGAAAGCATATGTACTCGTCCTTGCCTTTCATGAAAGATACAACCGCCTTTTTTAATTGATCTGGTTCAGGTATATCCTCAGCATCGTAAATGGTTAGGTATTTTCCTCTGGCAAAGAATAATCCATAATTGCAAGCTTTCGGTTTAGTTTTGGGAAGGCTCGGAGGGACTATCACAAACCTCCAGTTTACAGGTGGATTTTGAGCCTTTGCAGCCTCATAAGTTTCTTTGTCATCCTCCTCAAGAAGGAGTATCACGTCCAGCTTATTCTGAGGATAATCTATTTTTTTCAAGCTGTTTATGAGTATGCTTATTACCTCGGGTTCTTTATAAACGGGAACAAGCACCGTATAAACAGGTAAGTCTCTCTCATCAAGGCTTTTTATCTCTTCGTCTGTTACAAACTGTTGCATTTCGGATTTAGTACCTGCAAGACTTATTACCAGTTTGAAAAGTATGGCAGATACATAAAAAACCTGAATTAAGAAAAGCAGGACTATGATATAAGAGACCACATCGTAATAGATCCAGAACAGAGACACATACAGAAAAATACCCATAGCAACTACCTGTCCCTTTGAAAAGACCACCGAAGCTGAGTAATTGGGACTTATGTAGAAAAGACCGTGAACCGCTTTATCAATAAATTGATCCCTAAAAAAGAACTCCAAGAGTTTTATAAGGTCAAGGTCAGTGATGACTATCTCCGAGAGTTCTTTATCCGGAAAATGCTTCTTTACAAAGCTGTTGAGTCTCTGGCTTCTTGGATCAGAAGTAAATACTATAACTTTTTCACCTATGTATTTTACTGGAATTACTTCATACTGAGCGAGTTGGTAGGGATCAAAACGCTTTATAAAATTTGGATCAACGAACCTTTTCATTTTCTCAAAATCTTCCCAAAACTCAAGTCCTAAGTGTTGGGCGATCGTTCTGAAAAGATCTAAACGCCTGATGTATCCTAAACTTGCCAGTATCCAGCCAAGTCTTCCGCCGTACTTTTTCTGGTACTCAAGTGCCTGTTCAAGCTGTTCTTGACTTATGAGACCCTTGCTAACTAAAAGCTCCCCTATTTTCATATCCTTCAGAAGTTCCACCACAGCCCTAAATTAAAACCTCTTCCTACGCCAGTATTCCTTCCCCAAAAAACGTGCTGATACGTAGCTACGAAGGATAAATTACCGAGAATGAATCGGGGTCCTACATATACTTGTGCAAGTTTGTAGTCAGGTTCTAAAAGTATGTTTTGACCCACGGATTTTCTTTCGCCGTCACCAAGCCCTATTTGAAGATCAAGGGTGGTAATAATCTGGAGATTCCTCAAAAGATTTACACCTGCTGTTGCGTAAGCCCTTATCTGAGAAGATGGATAACCAAAATAGTAACGATAACCCAAACCTGAATCTACAAATCCTGCCTTTTGGGAAAAACCCATTAAAAGACCTCCTTCAAGCCCAAACCTCCCATAACCGAGTCTCGGATTGTCCCTTATTGAATATCCCGTTGGAATTAGAGTGTTTGCGTAAAAGGATAGGGAATAGCCCTGACCCTTTTTTACCTGTCTTATCAAGCCGATCTCTACATCCGAAAAACCCGAGTTTTCACTTGCTCCGCACTTTAGCCAATCGTAGGGTAGCTTGAAGGTTAGCGTGGCTTTTGTGGTCAGTCCATACTCTCCGTAAACTTGAAGCTCCTTCTTTTCAAAAGTACATCCTATAGGTTTTTTGTTGCCATTTTTGTCGTAATAGTCTTTCGCTCTGTAGTAGTTGAAGACGGGAGACAGGAAAAACTCCCCTTCCTCCCTTACCCATGCGGATGAGAAGGAAATTACCGGTACGAAGAACAAAAGCGTATATCTCATGTTTGCGACCTCCTCGTAAGTTTTCTGTAAACGTAAGCGAGGAATGTAGTTACAGGGATCACCAAGAACATAATTATCCATAACTTGTATCTGTTCCAGTAGTATCCAAAGCCTTTTTCGTACTTATACTCTACCCTTAGCTTTTTGCCAACTTCGTATGCGGATATAAAGTCTTTTGTTGCGATCCCCACATTCCCCGAAAGTTCAAGAAGGTTCCGAAATTGATAAAGGGAAAGCATTTTTATACCAGAAGGGTCAGGATAGTAAGAAAGCACTAAAGCAGGTTTACCTTCTATGCGATCAACCATTAAAGCAGTGAAAGATTCGTTGGGTTTAGAAGAGAAGATAACCTTTTGGGTAAGAGGATTTATCAGGTCAAACTCTCCTCTACTCAGATCAATAAGTCTACCCTTTGTATTTGCAGGACTTTCAAACAAGATGAGAAAGTCGTGTTTGGACACATCCGGAGGGTTAAGGTCTAATATCTTTATGTTTTTGTTAAAGTTAGCGAGATCGCTTATCAGCTTTGTTGCCAGACTATAAAAGTGCGGATCTTTGACAACTATAGCCACATAACCGTTAAGGATCTTTAGAAAGTCAGATATAGTTTTTGGATTACTTTTGAGGTTATTCCAGTAAAAGTAAGAATCTCCAAAAAGGGTAAATACAATATGGGAAACAGCACCGAAACAGTTATCTGCTGATGTAAAATTTGCAAGATTCACGCTTACGTAGTTGGTCCCGTATGTTAGTTCATTTACCGGAAGCTCAATATCAAAGCTCTTTTTACCGCTCCCATCAAGGGGATATGCTGATACCATCCTTCCATTGAGATATATCCTGATCTCCATATTGTCCCTTTTGTGAACGGGAGTGTGAGCGATAAAGATCCTAAAGAAGAGCTTATCTGGAACTCCTCCTATTTTAGAAAGCTCTAAAGGAATTGTGTAACTTAGGTTTCCCACACCCTCCACGCTTACCGTATCTATACCCAGATCCCTCAAAGATACCTCACTTAAGACTTCTTCAGATTCCCTCCGAACATTTTTTATTTCCTGCGGGCTACCAAATAAGAATGGGTAAAACACACCTCTCTCAAAAGCTAAAGGGGTCTCCAAAGGTACATATAAAGTATTTCCTTTTAACTCAAGAAGATCTCCTTTGGCTTCGTCTATATATTTCCTACAGTCTTCATCATTAGGTTGGTATATCACATCGCAAGGAACAGGGTTTTGTTTGCATATCTGATAAACCAGAGGTATAAGCCAAGGAGATTTTATACAGTAACGGTTATCGTAATCCCTTAAAAACTCCCTTATATTTTTGTAATGATCGTATTTAAATTCAACGGTGCTGTTTTTCCCCACGACAAGCCACACTTTATCAGAAAAAACGTCCTCACACACGTTGTTAGAAACTCGCAAATTACCTAAAAGGCTCACTTTTACAAAATCCCTGTCTCCTTTTCTGATGAAAGGGATTCTCAAAAGAGGCGGAATTTCCCTAACTTTGAAAGTTTTGTAGGGTATATCGTTAATAAGCACCGTTAGGGTACTATCATCCCTCAGATAAGGTGAAAAACTTAGATTAAGGCGCACCTCACCATTAGACAGTTGAGGTAGAGTGGGCAAGTAAAAGTCATATTTTGGATTTATCCCTTTGAGTACGAGATCATCAGAAAGGATGTTAAGCTTTTCAAAGGTATAGGTTTTACTCTCTAAAGCTGAGCTAAGGCTAATAAAAAATAACAGCACAGATAAAAGCTTCCCCCACCACATGCTTTACAATTTTACTAAATTTTTTTTTCAAGAAGTTTTTAAATTAATGGGGCTGTAAAGACAGCTGGCTGGGAGTTTTCTCCTGAAGATTGACAACAGAATATAATGGTATTATGCCCGTACTGATGTTCCTGCTTTTGTTGTTTTTTTCCTGTCAACCTGTGCCTAAGGACGTACCTGTAGAAAAGTACAGAAATCAGTTTATAAAGGGTAGCGTTGATGTGTCTCCAGAACTTAGAAGCAAGATTCCCAAAAGAGATTATTTTCTAATAATATCAGTTAGGGATCCTCAAAATCCTATGCCCATTGCGGTTCTGAGAGTGAAAGATCCCAGATTTCCCTACACTTTTAACATAACAGGTAGGCAGAAAATTGATAACAGCAGGATAATGGAAGGTGATGTAGTGTTGACCGCAAGGGTAAGTACATCTCCTATGGCTCAGGCACAGAAAGGTGACCTTTTGGGAAGCCTTCAGACTAAAGTAGGTACAGAAGGTAACAGAATAATAATAAGTACGGAGGTGAGGTAATGATAAAAAAACTCCTTGAACTTGGACAGGCCATAGCCTTACTTCCAGCCGTAAGCCTTTTTATAGGTGCTACCTTTTTGGGATTTTACGGAGTTTACATACTTATAGAAACGCTTTACAGCGTAGTTTTTAAGCCAGAGGTGAGGGATCCCGCTATTCTTTCTACCAAGTTCATTTCTGTCATGGATATACACCTTCTTTCCATAATACTCTATATCTTTGCGATAGGACTTTACGAGCTTTTTGTGGGAAAGCTAAGCGTACCCGATTGGCTCAGGATTACAGATATAGATCAACTAAAAGCCAAGTTAGCCAGCGTTGTGATCCTCATACTTGCCATAACTTTTACTAAAAAACTCGTTGAGTGGAAAAATCCTCTGGATACCCTTCTCTTTGCTGTTGCTATAGCTGTCATTATAGGTGTCCTCATCTTTTACTATAAAGTCAAGGAGGAGTGATTCAAAAAGCTATGATTTCCTTCAGTGTGTGCAGATAAAAAAAGTCTTAAAATTGTAACTTGTGGTAAGAAACATAGATCTTGATACGAGACTTCTTGAGCTGTTCTGTTGCGTTTACGAGAAAGGGAGTATCTCAAAAAGTTCTAACTGCTTACATCTCTCCCAATCCACTATCAGCTTTCACATAAATCAACTTGAAAAGTCTATAGGGCTGAAGCTTTTTTACAGAAAGGGAAGGACACTTATCCCAACAAGTAACGCTCACATCCTCTACCCATATGCCAAAAGGATACTTGAAGTAAAACTCTTAGCTCTGGAGGAGATCAAGTTAATATCCGGGTCGTACAAAGGTCACATAAAAATAGGTGCAAGCTCTATCCCCGGAACATATCTAATCCCTAATATAGTAAGTAATTATCTTTTGAAGAATCCTAACAGCAGTATAGAGATAATAGTGGAAGATTCAATGAAGGTCATCAGCATGGTAGAAGAGGGAAAGGTGGATCTCGGTTTTATAGGCTTTAGGTGTACAAATCCAGATTTTGAAGTTGTTGAGATGTGGGAGGATACTATACATTTCGTAGGTAATAAAGGTGTTGAGAAAAATCTGTCTTTGGCTGATCTTGTGAAGTATCCCTTTATATTGAGGGAAGAATCCTCCGGTACGAGAAGATTTGTAGAGAGTGTTTTAAGGGCTAAAGGAATTGACATTAAAGATCTTAACATCATAGCAGTTGTTGACAAAAACGACATCATTCTTTCACTCCTTGAAAATGTGCAGGCTGTGTCTTTTGTATCCTCATATGTCCTTAGAGGTAAAAAGGATGTGAAGATTCTCAATGTAAAAGATATAGAACCAATAAAGAGGAAGTTTTACCTAATATACGACAAGGAAAGACCTCAAAGCCCTGCGGTTAGATTCTTTTTGGAGATTATGATGGAGAAAAAGCCTGCTATTGTTAAATAAAGCGTGCCCTGGGGGACTTGAACCCCCGACCTTGGGCTTCGGAGACCCACGCTCTATCCATCTGAGCTAAGGGCACTAAAGATAGTTCCCTTTGTAATGGTCTACTATAACTCTCCTAATATTTTCAAGAACTTCCTTTGACTTTATATCTATTATGATATAATTCTTCCCATCCTTTTGCACTTCGGGAAGCTGTATGAAGTATCCACCGTACTTACTCTCAAACAGCTTTATACTCCTTATTACCAGAAGTCCACCCAACTCAACATCCGCATACCCAAGAAGTCTTGGCTTTTTCAGAGAAGTTTCAAAGGGATAAAATTTGAGAAGCGTTACTTTCATACCTTTTCTTTCTGAAGTCTGGCGTACCTGTCAAGAGCAAGTCTTCGCTTAAGTCCATTTACCCTGTCTATGAAAGTAATGCCTTCAAGATGATCCATTTCGTGTTGAAAGACTATGGCAGGAAACCCGGCAAATTCGTAAGTTTTTTCCTCCCCATTGATGTCAGTAGCCTTTACCTTCACCCTGCTGTACCTGTTGACTTCAACAACGAGTCCAGGGAAAGAAAGACAACCCTCCCTGTACTTGATCTGTCCTTCTGCTTCAACAAGCTCGGGATTTATCATAACTACCTTTATGGGAGGACTTCCTTCCTTTTTTGATGTATCTATAACCATCACCTTTAAACTCACACCTATCTGGTTTGCTGCAAGCCCCACACCTTCGGCATGGTACATGGTATCAAACATGTCCTGAATGAGCCTTCTTACTTCCTCATCTATCACATCCACCCTCTGGGTGGGTGTCTTCAACATAGGATGAGGGAACTTCAGTATCTCCCTAACCATAAGAATAAAAGTTTATGCCAAAGCCTTTTTCTTTCAAGGGTTAAAAGCGTTGCAACACTGTTGCAACATGCAACTTATGGTGTAAATTAGCGGATTTATGAAAGTCTTTAAAATCAACGGTCTGAAAGGCTTGAAATTTTGGCATAAAACTTGCATACACTGGAAGTGAAAACCTTTAAAAGGAGGTGAGAAAGATGGCAACTCTGAGCAAGTTAAAAGAGCTTATGTCTATACCCGGTGCGGTTGCAGCCGGGGAGTTTGCCGATGATGGCAGGCTTCTTGCCTACTATGGCAACATTGATGAAAGGTCTGCAGAAATAGCGGCGATGATGTGCGCTGCCAACAAGCTCATGGGCAATATGCAGGCAAAGGGTTGGAGCGCCTACACGGGGCAGGATGGTTTTTATCCTGTGGTGGGCTTTGCGGTGGCTGGTGGTAAGTATGCTGCCTGCATAATGGGTAATGTGGGCGTCTTTGTAGAGCTTGACAAGGCGGATTTTGACAAGACCTTTGAAACTCTATCAAAATACATCTAAGGAGGTATAGTCATGGCAAACCTTGACAGGCTTATGAAAATCAAAGGTGTTTGGGCAGCAGGAGAGTTTTCTGATGATGGAAAGCTCATAGCCTACAAGGGCAACATATCAGAAGAGCATGCGGCAATGGCAGCACAGATGTGCGCAGCAAACAGCATGATGGCAAAGATGCAGTGTGACGGATATACAGCCTTTTCTGGTCAGGAATGGACACCTATGCATGGCTGGGCTTTGACGGGTCCTAAGTATTCGGTCTGTGTAATGGGAAATATGGGAGTCTTTGTAAATAACGACGAGGTTTCTTTCAACGAAGTCTTTAAGGTTCTGAGGGAAGAGGCAAGGAAATAAAAACAGGCGGGAAGGCTTAGCCCTTCCCCTTTTATTTTTCGGAGGCTTGAGATGTATAAGTTTCTGTCAGAAGATTGGATAAAAGCCTACGCAGAAGAGTGGAATAAAAACGAAAAGTTAAAGTCTGATCTAAAGGACTTTTCTGCCAGTATAAAGTATTACATAGAGGGCAAAGAAGACCATGCGGTGGAGCTTGTGGTGGAAAAGGGGCAAGCAAAGTCTGCAGGAAAAGCAAACAGCCATAAGTATGACTTTGAGCTTTGGGCAAGTCCAGAAAACTGGAAGAAGCTGGCAACTGCTGAGATGGGTCCACGTGCTGCCATGCTTACCAAAAGGCTCAAATTTAAAGGCTCTATGATTACCGCCATGAAGTATATGTCAGCCTTTGAGGAAAGTCTTAGGATGATGTCAAAGGTTTCCACCGACTGGAGCCTATAATTAGTTTATGGACTTTAGAGTCTTTGAAAACCTCTTTGATGGAGTTCTTGTAATAGACAAAAACTTCAGAGTGGTTTATTCAAACATCTCTGCAAGGGAGCTATTAGGTGGGAAGTTGGAGGGAAGTGGGTGCAGGGGGCTTTTCTCCATATGTGAAAGCTGTCCCTTCAACTATGTAAAGGAAGAGGGGCAGGGGGTTCAGGTTTATGACACAGAGGTTATAAACTCATCAAAAAGGATTTGCTGGAGCATGTCGCCTTTATATGAAAAAGGGGAGTTTGTGGGGGTGGTGGAGGTTTTCAAAGATGTTAGTAATGTGGTGCATTGCATAGTAGAAGCAGAGCGTCAAAGGGTTTATAAAGAAACGGTTTTAAACTCTATCGTAGAAGCCATCCTTGTGCTTGACCTTGAAGGCTGTGTAATAGAGCATAACAGTGTGGCAAAGAGGATGCTATGCAGGGAGGAAGATGAGGAATTGGCAGGAAAAAACATAAAGGAGCTTATAAATCTTTCCTTAGAGGAGCTTCCTCCAGAGGGCGAGCGAGCAGACATATATGTGGAAACACCCTGCGGAAGGCAGAAGGCTTCCCTTCTTGTCTCTCCTATGGCTTCAGGCTTTGGCTATGTGGTGTCTTTGTATGTGATTCCTCCTATCTCACAATGTGAGCTTGGAGAGGAAGAGGCCATTATAAGCAGAAGTACAGCCTTTAATAAGGTGCTTGATATGACTAAAACTATAGCAGAGTACGATGTTAACGTGCTACTTGAAGGAGAGACGGGCACGGGGAAAAGCCTGTTAGCCAAATACATACACTATATGTCTCCAAGAAGGAATGGACCCTTTGTAAAGGTTAACTGCGCTGCTATTCCTGAAACGCTGTTAGAGGCTGAGCTTTTTGGCTATGTGAGGGGTGCTTTCACGGGTGCGGTAAAGGACAAGCCCGGAAAGGTGGAGCTGGCAGAAGGCGGAACCCTCTTTCTTGATGAAATAGGGGACATGCCTATGCCACTTCAGGCAAAGATACTACACCTTGTGCAGGAAAAGGAGTTTGAAAGACTTGGAGACATAAAAACAAGAAAGGCAAACATAAGAATAATATCAGCAACCAACAAGAATTTGAAAGAGCTTATAAAACAGGGACAATTTAGGGAAGACCTTTACTACAGGCTAAGCGTTGTAAAGTTATGCCTTCCTACTCTCAGAGAAAGAAGGGAGGATATTCCAGCCCTTGCCAACTACTTTTTAGAAAAGTACTCCAGGTTTTATTCAAGGAGGATAAAAGGAATATCTCCGGAAGCTATGAAGATCTTACTTTCTTATCACTTTCCGGGAAATATAAGAGAGCTTGAAAATCTCATAGAGAGAGCGGTAATCACCTGCAGAGGTAGTATTATAAATCCAGAAGATATACACATTGATATGGATAGTATGCCTTCTGTAAAAGAGGAAGAGATA
>JBEULM010000063.1 GCA_041287335.1 Hydrogenobacter sp. | reverse complement strand
GCGAAGGGGATAATAGACCACACGAAGGCATACAAAGCATTAAAACCCATTGCGGACACCTTCAGGGAGCAGTTTTATACGGAGAAGCTCTATCACAGAATCATCGCCTTTGGCTACCTTTCCCTCTCAAGGGGAGTATACATCATAATGGAATGGAGATTCATAGATGGTGCGGTAAATAAAACGTATCAAATGGCACAGTTTATCGGAAACTCTTTAAGAATCTTTCAAAATGGGAAGATAAACTATTACAACTTCGTCATATACGTAGGCTTTACCATCATCCTTCTCTTAATAATTTCGTGGAGGTAAGGTATGTTAAATGTGGCTATATTTCTACCTCTCATCACTGCGGTACTTGTTCTTGTAATTAGGCGCGAAAAGTTTTCAAAGACAATATCCATTCTATCATCTGCTATAGTCCTTCTGATAATCCTTGCCCTTTTCTTAGGTTTTGATTGGAACAGGGCAGGTTTCCAGTATGAGAATAGGTATATGTGGATACCAACCCTTGGGATCTCTTACCATACAGGCATTGACGGTATGGCTATCTCCCTACTTCTTATGACCGCTATCATGTTTTTTGCATCTTTCGTGTGGTCATGGAAAATAGAAGACAGACCTAATCTCTATTACGCCCTCTTTTTGATGCTTGAAACTGCTTGTTTAGGTGTTTTCTCCGCCCTTGATTTCTTCCTCTTTTATATATTTTGGGAAGGTATGCTCATTCCCATGTATTTTATAATAGGTCTTTGGGGACACGAAAGAAAAGTCTACGCTGCCAATAAGTTTTTCGTATACACCTTTTTCGGAAGCATGTTCTTACTTTTAGGCATTGCTTCCATTGTAGCTTACGCTTACATTACTTCCGGTCAACTCTCCTTTGATTATATGTTCCACAAGAACATGAAGTATCCCTTTTGGCTTGAGCTTTTGGCTTTTCTACTTTTTGGCATAGGTTTTGCGGTAAAGATACCTATGTGGCCAGTTCACACTTGGCTTCCCGATGCTCACGTAGAAGCACCTACTGCTGGTTCTGTGATACTTGCTGCTGTCCTTCTCAAGATGGGTACTTACGGATTTGTACGCTACTCTTTGCCACTTTTCTCAGAAGCGAGCAAGTACTATATACCTCTTATATTCTTCCTGAGCCTTGTAGCCATAATATACACAGCTATGATGGCTATAGCACAAACTCACATAAAGAGGTTAATAGCATACTCTTCTATAAGTCACATGGGTATAGTCACATTGGGTACATTCGCCTTAGATGTAAACGCCTTGAGCGGTGCTATTTACATGATGATAGCTCACGGGCTATCCTCTGCCGCCCTCTTTATGTCGGCAGGATTTCTTTACGACAGAATCCACAGCTATCATATGGATGATCTTGGAGGACTTGCAAGATATTTACCCAAGCTCTCAGTACTCTTTATGATAAGTGGTCTTGCTGGTATAGGCTTTCCAGGACTTGCGGGCTTTGTAGCCGAGTTCCTCGTCCTTTTAGGAACTTTCAAGAATTATCCTATATGGGCTATTATCGCAGGAACTGGCATGATACTGAGCGCTGCCTATTTCCTCTACATGTACAAGAGGGTAATATACGAGGAGGAGACTATCTCAGAGCAGAGACTTGAAAAGTGGAGACATCTTAAAGATGTAGAAATACACCACATGATACCTTTCATTATCATTTTGGCTTCAGCTTTCTTGCTTGGTCTTTATCCTCTTCCTTTTGTAAAAATAGTGGAGCAAACTTCCAGATACGTGTTGGGAGGATAGCTGTGAATTGGAATGCGGTGCTTCCTGAAATTCTACTATCAGTGGGTATCATTCTGATCTTCTCCTTTGAACTCTTCTTGAGCAGAAGGTATTACAAGTTTTTAACCTTTCTTGCAGGGCTTGTTCCTCTTTTAGCTGTATTTTCCCTTCTCTTTGTGAGTGTGCCATCAAAAACCTTTTTTGACGTTTTTTATGTTGATACTTACACTCTGATAGGTAAGGCTTTGCTGTATGTTATTACAAGTCTCAGCTTATTTGCCTCTTACGACTACTTTCTCAAGAAGAGAGCTGATTACGGAGAGATGACCTATCTTATCCTCACATCCTCTTTGGGACTTTCCATGTTGATATCTTCTGTGAATCTCACCTTGCTCTTTTTATCTCTTGAGCTGGCTTCCGTAACCATGTACATACTTATAGGAACTTTCAGGAGAGAGTATCTTTCAAAAGAGGCATCTTACAAGTACTTGGTGATAGGAAGTGTAGGAACTGCTATGTTAGCCTTCGGAAGCGCTTTTTATTATGGAGCTGTGGGAAGCCTATTTTTGAAACCCTATCAAGGTGATAACACGCTCTTTTTACTGAGCATGTTCCTGATTCTGTCGGCTTTGGCTTTGAAAGTTTCTTCCGTACCTTTTCACTTCTGGACACCTGACGCCTACGAAGGTGCGCCCACACCTATAACCGCTTATATATCCACCGCACCAAAGATCGCGGTGTACTTCCTGCTCGTTAAGATATCCACCCTTTATTCTCACATCAAAGAATGGATGCTTCTGGTAGCTTTACTGTCTGTACTTTCAATGTTTTATGCGAGCTTTGTAGCTTACGCTCAAAGGTCTGTGAAGAGACTTCTGGCATACTCTTCCATAGCTCACGCCGGATACTTCCTATTGGGTTTAGTAACATCGGACAAAATTCTCTCTTCAGCCTTACTCTTTTACCTATCTGTATACATCTTTGCCGCTTTAGGTTCTTTCATAGTTCTGGCAGTTCTTGAAAAGAGAGAGAACTTTACCCACCATTTTATGGATTACAAAGGACTTGGAAGATACGATACTTTGTTGGCTTTTTTCTTCTCCATCTTCCTTTTTGCTATGATAGGTATACCACCTATGGCTCTTTTTGTAGGAAAGCTGGGAATCTTTATGGGTCTTGCTAAGCTTGGACTTTTGCCCTTGGCTATACTTTTCTTAGTAGCAAGTATAGTGTCTACTGGATATTACCTTAAGGTGATAGTTTACATGTTTATGGAAAAGGCTGACAAAAAATGGCAGAGTGTCCAACTTTCAGCTGGTGAAGCTTTTGTGTTAAGTGTATGTGCTACCCTTGTGCTTCTTCTCGGTATTTTCCCTAATATGCTTTATGACCTTATAGCTAAAGGGCTATGATACTCAAGGTAATCCCTGTAGGTATTCTTTCTGTGAATTGCTCCATCCTCGCCGATGAGGAGGAGGGTAAGGCTCTTGTTATAGATCCGGGAGCAGACGCTCATAAGATAGAACAAGAACTTACCGGATTTAAGCTTGAAGCTATCGTATGCACTCACGGACATATAGATCACATTGGTCAAGTGAGGACATTAAAAGAGAAATTTGGAGTACCTTTTTACATGCATAGAGAGGATCTCTTCCTTATAAACGATCCCATCTGGCCTGGGCTTGAAAAACAACTCGGAGCTAATTTGCCATGCCCAGAACCTGATGACTTTTTGGAGGATGGGAAAGAACTAACTTTAGGAAAGATAAAGCTCCGCATACTCCACACACCCGGACACACACCTGGACTTTGCTGTCTTTATATAGATGAATACAAAACCCTCATAGCGGGAGACTTACTTTTCAGAGGTAGCGTGGGTAGATGGGATTTGCCGGGTGGCAGTTTGGAAGATCTCAGGAGATCACTTTTTAGGATATTCAATGAGCTTTCCGATGATACACTTGTCGTATGTGGACATTATGATGAAACAACTATAGGACACGAAAGAGTTTTCAATCCTTACTTAAGGAGTTTGAGTTGAGGATAGCGGTTATAGATGTAGGGTCCTATTCGTGCAGGCTCAGTGTAGCTGAGGTAAAAGAAAGCCTAAACTATCTTTACGAGGAGGGCAAAATTACCGCTTTGAGTGCTGGAGCAAACAGTTCAGAGCTTTTACAGAAGGATAGAATGGAAGAGACACTTCAGGCACTGGAAGATTACATGCGCATAGTACAAAATTTAAATGTGGACAAGGTTATAGCTGTCGGTACAGCCGTTTTGAGGAAGGCAAAAAATGCGAAGGACTTTCTCAAGATGGTAAAAGATCGTCTTGGACTTGACATAAAGGTGATAAGTCCTGAGGAAGAAGGTAGGTATTCTTTCCTCGCCGTTGCTTACTCTATCAGACCTAAGGGCAGATTTTGCATAATAGATCAGGGAGGTGGATCAACGGAGTATGCCTGGGGAACGGATCTCATTCTTGAAAAGGTAAAATCCTTACCTTTCGGTATAGTTAACTTGACGGAGGAGTTTATACACAGCGACCCACCCCTCAACTACGAGCTTGAGTCTTTGAAAAACTTTCTTGACGAGCAGATAAGTCAGATAAAAGAAGAGTGTGATACCTTAGTGGGATTAGGAGGAACTATAACGACCGTGGCTGCTCTTGAGTACGGTGTTTTCCCTTACAGACCCGAACTTGTACACGGAAAGACCATAGAACTTGATCGCATCATGTTCTGGCTTGAAAATTTAAGCGGTATGAAGGCGGAACAGAGAATAAGGAACTTTCCCCAAATAGAGCCAAAGAGGGCTAAGGTAATAGTTTCTGGGATCATGATATTTTACAGAAGCATGGTTATTTTTGGGAAAAAGGAGATAACAGTAAGCGATTGGGGGCTAAAAGAGGGTGTCATAGTTGAGGAGTATCTAAAAAGAAAAAGGGAAGAAAAGGGAGGTGAGTAGGGGCTTGACAGCTTTTTAAAAAATCCACTGAAACTGAACGCTTATCGCATCGTTGTTTATCTTGTTTCTCTGTTCGTCAAATCTTGTGTATTCTATGGTCCACCTGAAATTTTCACTCCTGTAGTAGTAGTTTATACCAACACCTATCTGCTTTATTCTTCCCAAGCTTGACTTATCTTGACCTGAAGTTAATTGATTGTTACCAACAAAGTCGGTTGCATCACCGTAAAGCCTCGCATTGCTACCTGTTCCTACAGTAATTATTTGTGGCTTGTATTCTGAGTAACTAAGATAAGGCTCAAACTTGTGTACAGCATTGGGATTTATTACGTAACCTACCTTAGCAAGCCAGAAGTCATTTTTTATGCTTCTACCAGGATACAGGTTGTTTGCACCATCAACGAGCAGTAAGTTATTGAACTTTACCTGCCCTACCTCAGCTACAAAAGATAATGGACCGTGATGCCAGGCAAAGTCAATACCGTAAAACTTCATATCAACTCTGTTGTCCAAAAGTCTGTTTGCTACGTTAGGATCTCCCACACCTACAGGATTGGGAAGCAATAAGTATGGTATCCTCACATTTACCGTTCCAGCACCGTTAAAAGGTGAGCCATTTCCGAGAAAGCCTGGAGATATACCTTGCGTGTCTGTGATGATGTGTTGGTCTATTTTGTTCTGGAAGGCGTAAGAAACACCTAAGGTGATGCCTCTCCTTTTTCCTATGTAAGTGTCCCTGTAAAGCCAGTTATATATTACTGGTTTACCTTCAGGTTCTCCCAGCTGTAGCGTAGCTCTAAAAGTGTAAAGAAAGTTATCCGAAGCATTACCTCTCGCTTTTGATAGGCATGTAGCAATCGCCGGATTTGGGGACGTATATCCACAAAGGGGAGTGTTCGTACTCACACCTACTATGGATTCATCCCAAGGGTTCTTTACATTTTTGAATCCTCCAAAAACACCTACAAAACCGTCAAGAGTTAGCTTTGAGTAACCTGTTCCTCTGTTGGAAGCCTGCACGTGCGCATAACCTCCAAAGGCTCTGCCAGTTACATCACCTATTGCAAGGTGAGCCCACCTCAAACTTGCATTTGTCCTATCCAAATCTATGTTATCGTAAGCCCTCTGAAACTGTTCTCTTCCCAAAGGTACTCTCGGATAACCAAGATGTAAATCTAAGGTGACGCCCTTTGTGTCCATCATAGCACTCGGAACTAAGATCGCGTCAAATTCATGTATATATCCAGTATTCCTGTTACTCTGTCTTTTTGAGTGCGTAGGTTGTCCGCCGAAGGGGGCATCGTACGGATCCCTTCCAAAATCGTTGTCCCTAATGACCAAATTGAACTTAAACCAAGAAGAAGCACTTCCGAAAAACCTCAACCTTATCCTTCTGAAGAAGATATCATCCCTGTCACTGGCATTTATAAAGTTAGGTCTATTTTGGGAACTTATGTCCTGATGTCTAAACCATAACTGCATCAAGAAGTTGATGTCTAAATACTGCTCTTTAGCAGGACCAGAAAGTCTAATGGCGTGAGCAAAGTCCGGCGAGAAAAGTGATAATGCTAAGAAGCCTGAACCTAAAAAGATACCCTTTCGCATGTTCTCCTCCCTTACTGAACTTTTATGTAACCAAAACCTTTTGCCTGAAGCTCACCTATGGCACCAACGCCTGAAGGTACTATCTTTGTAAAGTCATAAAGTTTTTCGGGATTTAGCTTGAGTCTTCCAAGAGTTATGTTGCATATATAGTACTCAACACCGTAAAGTGTGAGATCCCTTTCCCTCCTTTCAAATTCCGAAAGATTTATTGGTTCATTTTCCCAAGGGCTTCCCGAAAGATCCTTTAAAAAGAACTTCACACCGGGACCATGAGCTACAACAACTATTTTTATTTTGAAAGGATCATTATCGTAAACGGACAGGTGATTTCCTATGTTGGTAAGCATGGTTTCAAAGCGCGCTTCTTGGGGAAAGTCACAGTGATAAACAACCGCTATAGGGGTTTCCTTCTTTATATCTCCAAAACCTATTTTCAAGGGTGCTGAATAAACAACCCTGTTTAGCAAAGGAACAGAACCGAGCAAAGCGGTAAACTTGAAGAATGTTCTCCTATCCATAAAAGCCTACCTCCTTAGCGCATATGTGCAAAAAAGATGCCAAACACCTTATTCATAAAAACTTTGTGTTTCAATTAGTAGCTTTAGGGTTGGTAAGTTTTGCTTATGTCAAAGTGGCAAAGCTTTGCCAAAATGTCAAGAAAGCCTTTTTAGATCTTTGTACGCATTCCAAAATCCGGAAATTATACCAATGAAGAAAAAAAACATGAGACCTATTGGGAAGCTCCTGACTTTAAAAATACCTTCCATTAGCCATTTGTCAAAGGCGTAACCTACGATAAGACCAGCGACTATACCACCCAAAAGATTAAAACCCACAGTGAGAGCTAAAAAATCTTTTCCTTTCATGTGATAAAATAAATTATAAAAAGGTGAGTTTATGTTATACGATAAACAGAATACAGAGTTAATAAAACAGCGATAAGCACTGGAATTGTAAGAACGAAGCCTACTTCTATATAATACAGCCATGAGATCTTTATACCTTTGTGTTCCAGCACATGCAACCAAAGGAGCGTAGCTAAGGAGCCTATAGGTGTCAGTTTTGGTCCGATATTGGTACCCACCAAATTAGCGAGAGCGAGAAATTCCATAAGTCTTCTTGGTAAGCTAACGTCTTGTATGGAGATATTCATAACCATAACAGTAGGAAGGTTGTTCATCAAAGCGGAAAGAAGGGCTGACAAGAAACCTGTACCCAGAAGAGCATAAGCATCACCAAATCTGTAAAAGTATGAGATCGTATCCGCTAAAAAGGCAGTAACACCTACATTCTTCAAGCCGTATACTACAGTATACATGCCTATAGAGAAAAACACTATACTCCAAGGGGTAAACCTGAGAACTTCTTTCGTTTTAACTACTCTATTTTTCAACGTAGAAAGGGAAAGAATGAAAGCCGATACACCAAAGATAACAGAAAAGGGGAACTTGATTTTATAAAGTTCTAACAGTAAAAAGGATGCACCGAGAAATACTATAACTGTCCAACCTATTTTAAAAAGGAGTGGATCCCTTATTGCGTATCTGGATGGAAAGTCCTCAAGAATATCCGTGTCATACCTTTTTATCATATCCCTCCTGTAAAAGATGTAAAGCAACGCTATACTTGAAAGCACTGACACCAAATTAGGCAAGAACATAAAGAAGGCGTATCTCCAAAAATCTATCTTAAAAAAGTGAGCTGTTATTATGTTGGTGAGATTAGAGATGACAAAGGGAAGGCTTGCGGTATCTGCGATAAAACCGCTACCCATTATATATGGAAGGATCATCCGCTTAGGAAGTCTTAAATGCTTTATTTTTGAGTATATGATGGGAGTGAGCATTAAAGAAGCTCCATCATTGGCAAATATTGCCGATATAAAAGCACCCAAAAGCATAAGATACAGGAAAAGTAAAAATCCATTACCTTTTGCATAACCTATAGCTTTGAGAGCTGTCCACTCAAAAAATCCGGATCTATCTAAAATTATGGAGATAAAAATCAGAAAGACAAAAGCCAAAGTAGCATCCCATACAAGCTTTGTAATGTAGAGGATGTCACGGGGGGATATTATACCCAAAAGGAGGCAAGCCAAAGCTCCTGCCCATGCGGACCAACCTATACCTATACCCTTAGGCTTGAGTATAACGGATATCATAGTAAGGATAAAAACAGCTACAGCCAACGATTTTTCCATAGCTTCAAAAGAGAAGATTAAAAAGATACCCTTCAGTGATTATGGATATACCTACTGTGACCGCAAATATGGCCATGAGCTTTGACTTCATCACTTGTTTAAGGATCACAAACTCAGGAAAGGAAAGAGCGGTTACAGCCATCATAAAAGCCAAAGCTATATCCATAGACACAAGCACACCTGCAGAGTTGGAGTAAAGGGGTATGCATATAAGCACCGCAAAAGAAACTGAGAAAAAGCCTGTGTGTTTCATTATACTTTTAACTATATCTTGAGGCACATATCCGTGTATAAAACCACCTATGCCTATTGCCACCACTATATAGGGTCCTACCTTTCTAAGGATATTCTTTAAATTTGAGTAGCTAAATTCTATTCTTTCTCTTATGGTCATCTTCCTTTCTTCAACCTCTCCCAGCTTTATGCTAAACACATAGTCCTCTATGAGTTTTTCAGGCTTTAACCTTTCTATTAGGTATCCTGACAGTATGGCAACGCTTACACCAAAAAACAGATAGGCTAAAGCCACCTTGAGACCAAAGAGAGAGTAAAAGACCTAAGGCAATCTCATTAACCATAGGCGAAGCTATTAAAAAGGTGAAGGAGGCACTCAGGGGTATGCCAGCTTCTACAAAGCCTATGAACATGGGAACCGCTGAGCAGGAACAAAAGGGCGTTAATACACCAAGCAGAGCGGAGAGGGGCAGTGCTATTGCTTTGTGTCTTGAAAGTATTCTTCTTGTCTTCTCAAGGGGAAAATAGCTTCTAACAAAGGACATGAGGATTATCACGAGGCTCAGAAGGGTAAATATCTTTAGCGTGTCATAAAGGAAGAAGTGAAGAGCCTCCGCAATTTTCTGACCCTTTTCAAGTTTGAAAACCGAATACACGAGGAGGTCCGCAAACTTTTCATAGACTTCAAACATTTCATTCCTCCATCAGGAGCTTTTCTATCTGCTGAGGGGCTGGTATGGGTGTGCCAGCATGTTTTAGCTTTCCGTCCACCACAAGGAGTGGTGTAGTCATAACACCGTACCTTAAGACCTCCTTTATATCTATGACCTTTTCTACCCTTGCGTCCAGCCCCTTAGCCCTTACTATGGCGGACACCGCATTGTAAAGTAGCTGACAATTGGTACACTCAGATGCGCTTATTATCTTTATACTCTTCATCCTTCAGCTCCTTTATAAGATTCTCAACTTTTAGTTTTATCTCATCCCTAACCTTTCTAAAAAACTCCAATCTCTCTTCTTGTGAGCCTTGAGCCTTTGCAGGATCAGGAAGCCCCCAGTGTTCGGAACGTACGCCAGGCAGATAAGGACATGTTTCTGCGGCATCTCCGCAAAGGGTTATCACAATGTCAAGTTCCCAATAGGGTATACTCTCAATAGATTTGGGGTGTTGAGAAGATATATCTATGCCTTCCTCCTGCATTACCTTTACAGCAAGAGGATGGATGCATTCAGCAGGAGATGAACCTGCAGAATAAATCTCCACTTGCTTTTTGTAAAGTTTAGCAAAGTATTTTGCATAGCCTTCTGCCATCTGACTCCTCGCAGAATTCCCTGTGCATATGAAGCCTATCTTCATGGATTTACCTCGCAGTATGAGCGATAAGGTTTATGAGTTCGTCTTGTGTATTCACTTTGTAATAGTTCCACCTTCCCCTTTTTTCACAGATGACCAAATCGGCTTCTTTGAGTATCCTAAGATGGAAAGATGCGTTGGGTTGGGATAGTTTGAAAGCCTCCGTTATTTGACATACGCAGAGTTCTTTGCAATCAAGCAGGATCTTAATTATACCAAGTCTTACTGGATCTGAAAGGGCGTAAAAGGCTTTTAATAGTTCTCCCTCTTTCAATGTGGACTTCATAAGGAAAAGTATATATAAAAATTTTTTATGCAGTATTATACAAATCAGTAATGAAGAGCCTCTTTATAGAGAAAACCGTCAAAGACTTTGTACACACTACCCTCCAAAAACACCCTTTTGAGGTTATTGTCAAAATCAATTCTTAAAATATCCCCACCCTTTGTTTTCACTTCAATAGGTTTTCTCTTGACAAGACCTTGTGTATACGCTACTATGGCTGACGCTGCAGCACCTGTACCACAGGCGAGCGTCTCGTTTTCCACACCTCTTTCGTATGTCCTTATATTTACACTACCTTCGGAGTTTACTTTCATGAAAGTTGCGTTAGTTCCACTTGGAGAGAAAACTTCATGAAACCTTATCTCCCTTCCGTAACTTACAACATCAAACTCCTCAAGATCATCAACGATCACTACAAAATGGGGTACGCCCGTGTTTATGTAGTAACCTTTTATATCTTTGTCCTTTACACGTATATGCATGTTTTTAAAACTGTGAGGTTCGGTGAGGAGTACCTTTACCCTTTTGCCTTCATCCAAAACTTCAGCTTCTATAACACCTACTAATGTCTCAAATTTTACCTTTTTATCCACAATACCGTTTTCGTATGCAAATCTCACCGCACATCTTGAGCCGTTTCCGCACATACCTGCTACAGATCCGTCCGAGTTGAAAAATTGCCATTTAAAGTCGCTTTCAGGATCGTCTGGGTTTTCTATGAGTATAAGTCCATCAGCACCCACACCTGTATGTAAAGCGCATACCTTGACAACAAAATCCCTCAATTTGATATTTGAATCCTCTAAAAATTTATAAACTTCCCCCTGCCTGTTGTCAAAAACTACAAAGTCATTTCCAGAACCATGAAGCTTAACAAACCTCATGTGATCATTATCTCCCATTATCAAGCTTCATTGATATGATACAAATCATGTAAAAGTAGAGTAATTTTGTCACACCTCTTACAATAATGCTATAATTTTTCTATTTAAAATGCACACGCCTTACGTACTTTATCAACTTATCAAGAGAGACATCAAGATGTCCTTTGCCGGTTCGGTATTTGGGACTCTATGGATGTTTATGAATCCGCTACTCATGACAGGTGTTTTTTACTTGATATTCCAGCATATAGTCAAGGCGAAGTTTCCACCAGATGCTACTGACGGTGCAAGTTACACAGTTTATCTTCTTGCGGGACTTGCCTTCTGGAACGGCTTTAACCAATCTTTACTCAAAGGCATGAACGCTATAACAGATAACGCTTATCTACTTAAGAAAACTTCTGTACCTCCTTATCTTTTTATACTCGCTTCTACTACTACAGGTTTCATTTATACTTTTGTATCTCTTGGCTACGCTTTGGTGCTTAAAGATTTTCCTTACAGTTTGAAACACATACCACTACTCTTTTTGGCTCTATTTGTGGAGCTATCTTTCGTAGTAGGTCTCTCTCTCCTTTTGGGAAGTCTGTGCGTTTATGTGAGGGATATCTCCCAAGTGGTTTCAACACTTTTGAGTTTTGTCTTTTACTCCTTACCCATCATATACCCTGTTTCTTATGTACCAGAAGTTCTAAGACCTTTCCTTATATTTAATCCGCTCTTTTACATACTCAGGAATGTGCAAACCACCTTACTTCAAGGATACTTGAATATGACTGTCTTTTTGATATCTGTGATCGTATCGTGTCTATCTATTGTATCTGGAGTGCTTGTTTACAAATTTCTGAAAAAGGGTTTTTACGATGTGCTTTAGTTAGACACCATTTTTCCTGCATGTATCGCAGATGAAAAAGAAGTTCCCGTGACCTTACCCACAGGTGTATGTAAGTCTTTGTATTCCTCTTTTGCTTTTGCTCTAATACAGATTCTTTCCGGAAAGCAGGGTTTTCCCGCAACAGATATTACCTCTTCAAGTCTTGCCGGAAAGGGAAGCTGATCGGATGAGTTATTCCCTACAGGCGCTACAAAGACAAAACCCTTAAGCGACATACCCTTTATGATAAAGGCAACTATCTTATCTTCTTTATCTGTTCCGAAAGACATATTTACAATTTTTATTCCTTCTTTAAAAACATCTATTAAAGCCTTCGCAACACTCCAGCCGTCACACACACCTTCTGAACATACCCTGTATATGGCTAACTTTGCTCCCTTCTGCTCATGTGCGAGATAAGCCACAGCTGTTCCATGCTTTTCCGATTTGTAGCTATCCCTCCTTATATTTCTTACAAAAAGTATGGCGTGTCCCAAAAGGTTCTCATCCACTCCCGTATCCAACAGCGCAACAACGGTTGAGGGAAACGCTATCTCTTTACTCTCTACATTAGATAAAACCCCCTCATTCCCGTATAGTTCGTATAGATAGTTTGGCTCAAGTAAAAGTACCTTACCTTTGGTCTTCTCTTCAAGTTTTTGGCTATCTTCCTCCCACCTTATAAGCGACAGCGTATAACCTTCAAAGCTCTCCCTATCTATCACTTTTAGATCCTCTGGAAGTTCCGCCTTATGTAATGCTATAAACTCAAAGGGAACAAAAGCCATTTTTTGAGGTTTTGAAGGTTTTGAAAATACCGCTTTTGTCAAAAGGAATAGCAAACCCACACCCAATAATCCACCCAAAAAGGCACCGAGATCCGAGCCTCCACTTCCCTGCGACTGCTGAGGCTGAGGTTTGGGTTGAGGCTGTCCAGGTATGGGGACAAGGACCGTTTGAGCGTGCAGTAGAGAAAAGGTGAGCGCAAAAACAAGGAATCTTTTCACCATGATAAGATCTTAGCATATTGAAGAAGAACAAAAAGGCTATAACTTTTAAATTATGGGCTTGAAAGATGAGCTTGTCCGCTTATCAGATTACGTTTACGTATTGCGCGAGAATACTGTGGCAGGTCAGCGTGTTCCAGTATATTTTTATCTCAGCGACAGGCTCTTTGAACATCTTGAGGAAGATGCCATAAGACAGGCTGTTAACGCTTCAACTCTTCCTGGAGTTGAAAAAGCTATATACGTAATGCCTGACGTTCATGTAGGTTACGGCTTCCCGGTAGGTGGTGTGATGGGAGTGAATACCGATCAAGGCATAATAAGTCCCGGATCTATAGGTTATGACATTAATTGTGGTGTGAGGCTCATAGCAACCCACCTCACCGAAGAAAGGATCCGATCCGTGAGAAAAGAACTTATGGATGAAATACTCAAAAAAGTACCTGCAGGTGTAGGATCAACTGGAAGACTCAAGCTCTCAAGAGAGCAACTTAAAGATGTCGCTATAAAGGGTGCAAGGTGGGCTGTGGAACACGGTTTTGGGCTTGAAGAGGATCTGCTCCATATAGAAAGTTCAGGAACGCTTCCCGACGTAGACCCGGATAAGGTGTCAAATTTTGCTTACGAGAGAGGTTCACAGGAGCTTGGTACAGTTGGTTCTGGAAATCACTTCGTTGAGATACAAATTGTTGACGAGATATACGATGAACGCACTGCGGAAAGTATGGGTTTGCGCAAAGGGCAAGTTACCATAATGGTACACTCAGGTTCAAGGGGTTTTGGACATCAGATATGCGTTGATTATCTCAAAATCGCCAAAGATGCTCTTGAGAAGTATGGCATAGACATACCCGATATGCAACTTGCGTGTATGCCTTTCAGGTCGGAAGAGGGACAAAACTACTTTAAAGCTATGAATAGCGCAGCTAACTATGCCTTTGCCAATAGGCAAATACTCGGATTTATTACCGCTGATACAATCAGGAAGTTTCTGGGTATATCTTGGGAAGAGTTCGGTTACAGAGTAGTATACGACCTTGCACACAACATAGGTAAGATAGAAAGGTACAACGTTGACGGTGAGGAAAAAGAGCTTTTAATTCACAGGAAGGGTGCAACGAGAGCCTTTCCACCCTTCAATCAGGATGTACCACCCGCATACAGAAAGATAGGGCAACCCGTTCTGATCCCTGGGGATGTTGGAAGGTACTCTTTTGTCCTCGTTGGTACACTAAAAAGTATGGAGATAAGTTTTGGAAGTGCCTGTCATGGAGCTGGGAGGCTAATGTCACGTACAAAAGCCAAAGAGTATGTGAGGAAGGAAGGTATAGAAAAGGTACTCAGCGGTTTGGTAGTTGTCGCAAGAGGGAAAGGTACGGTTATGGAAGAGATACCACAAGCTTACAAAGATGTAACTGAAGTTGTAAAGGTGGTGCATGATCTGGGCATAGCAAAACTCGTAGCAAGGCTTAAACCGTTTGGAACTTTAAAAGGATAACATTACAATTTCCTCTCAACTATAGCCACAATGTCCTTAAACACTTCCTCCTTTTCCCTATTTGCATCTATTAGGTGTATTTCCCTGTTTTTTTCCGAATGTGCAAGAAGTATGTAGGCGTCCCTTACCTTTCTGAGAAACTCCGGACTTTCAAACTTTGTTTTTTTACCCTCTATTCTGCCAAGAGCTACATCTATTGGTACGTTCAACACAAAGGTCAGATCAGGCTTTATGCCTCTGGTTGATATGTGATTGAGTATATTCACAGTCCCAAGATTGATCTCTCTCCCGTAACCTTGATACGCAATACTTGAGTCAATAAATCTGTCTACTATAACCACCCTGCCTGCGTGTATATCCGGGAGTATTTTTTCCCATACGAGACTTGATCTCCCCGCTTCAAAAAGGAGAAGCTCGGTTATTGGATCAGCCGGATAGCTGAGGATAACCTCTCTTATCTTCTCCGCCAGAGGAGTGCTACCCGGATCCCTGTAGAGGGAAACGCTGTAGCCTCTACCTTTTAGGTATTCATAAAGAAGATTTGCCTGCGTAGTTTTCCCAGAACCGTCTATACCCTCAAAAGTAATAAGGAGATGCATCCAAAAGCTACCTCCCGTGTTTTATTTTTATGCTCCACATTCCTCTTTTCTTCCTTTCCTCAAAAGTAAGCTCTGTAGTATGAAGGCTTATTTCTTTCAAAACCCTGTACTTTTCCTTTTCTGCTTCCATAAGTCTTTTTTCCGCATAAGCAGTATAGTCTGGAGAGATATCAATGCCTATGTAGTGCTTTCCTAAAAGCTTAGCTGATACGAAAGTTGTGCCAGTTCCACAAAATGGGCGCATCTCCCATATAGAAGTGAGCTTGGGTTTTCCCTTCACAAGCCAGTAAATTCTCTCTTCTACTTGCCAAAACCTCCAACCTCTGATATTTCCCGCAATTTTCCTGTTCCAAATTATCTCCTGCCATATATTCCACTTTGTTTTTGTAAGCCACTCCATAGTTGGCACAAGCCAGCCACCATGCTTTTCCTTTTTATTGTAGGGCGGAGATGTTATGCCTAAATCAATGCTATCAGCAGGTATTTCCTTTAAAACTTTTAAAACATCTCCACATATTACTTTATTAAGAAATTCTTTTATATCTTTCATTTAGCACCTCCACAATATCTTTATAGAGATAGTCTTTATAATTTTCTCAGTCATCCCTTACAAATATTATACCGAGCAGACATCAGATGGTTCCCTTTTTCCCTTTCAAAATCTTCACTATCAAAATCCTCACCAAATTTATTTTTAAGTAGTTCTTTAAGTTTTCCCTCAAGATATCTAAATTCAAAGGAAAACAGATAAATCAATTGACCTTCAACAAAACCGCTTACAAGAATGTATAGTCATTAAAACTCTTCTGTCTGTTAAGCTTTCTTTTAATGCTATCCGTATTTACTGGCTTAACTTCACAATGTAGCTTTTCATATATATAGGCAAGAAATTTATATCCTAACTTTTTCTTGCTTGGTTCAAAACCTGCAATATACAAAGAAACAAGCTCACGAAGAGTAGAAGAATTCTTATCATTGAAGTACACAGTAAGCAGGTCTATAAGCACCGCTTGGATGTCTGGCTTTGACAAACTATTGAGAAATTGAAAAAACTCTACTTCACTTGTCGCATATAGTTCAATACACTTCTTTAAATTTTGGTTCATTTTAAAAATTCCTATAAAGGCTTTTTGCCATATTTATTCTCTCATAATAATTTACCGCAGGTTTGTGGTAAGTAAGTCTATGCCTAAGAGGGTCTAAAAGCTCTTCACAAGGATAAGAAGAAAGCTCTGGTAGGTATCTTTTTATGTATTTGCACTCTGGATCATACCTCTGGGCTTGCAGGATGGGGTTAAAGAGCCTGAATGGTTTAGGGTCTGCTCCCACGCTGGCAGACCACTGCCAGTTTCCTGCATTTACTATCTCATCATAGTCTAAAAGGTGCTCCTTGAAAAAGGCTTCTCCTATCCTCCAATCCACCAGTAGCACTTTTGTCAAAAAGCTGGCAAGTACCATCCTCATCCTGTTGTGTAACCACTTTTCTGTTTTTAGCTGCAAGATGCCCGCATCCACAAAGGGGTAGCCCGTTTTTGCCTCAAAGAAAGCCTCTATGAAATTTTCCCTGTTTTCCCACCTTATGCTTCTTCTCTTTTCCTGAAACTCTAAGTTCCTTACCTCTGGATAGTGTAGAGCTATGTGGTACCAAAACTCCCTCCAGGCAAGCTCCTTTATAAACTGCTCGCTCCTACCTTCTGCCTTTTTGTATATATGTCTTAAAGAGAGTATACCAAACCTTATGCAAGGAGAGAGCTTGGAGGTGCCATCAAGGGCAGGATAGTTTCTGAGCCTTTCGTAGCTTTCAAAGTTAAAACTTTCAAGCCTTTTTTCACACTCTGATGGGTCAAAGGCTCCAAAGGGTTTTATGGGAAGCTCCTTTTTTATATCTTCAAGGGTGGGAAGCTCAAGGGCTGGCACTTCAAAGCTTTGCACTTCACACGTCTCTAAGTACAAGTCCTTTATCCATTCTTTATAGAAGGGTGTATATACCTTTCTGAGTGGCACTTTCTCAGGCTTTACTAAAAAGTTTTCAAAAAACTCCACAAATTCCACGCCTTCCTCTTTGCATACCTTTCTTATTACTTCCTGCCTTTGCAATCCGCTCCAGCTGTAAGAAGTGGTTGTGTATAGAGCCTTTGGCTTTGCAACCTTTATGGCTTTCCTTATAGCACTTTCTGTATCTTCGTAGAAGCAGTAAAGCCTTATGCTCTTTAAAAGCTCCTCTACCGCTCTATAGACATAATAGAGCCTCTCTCCTTGAGCTTTTAACTCTTCTATTATCTTAGGGTCAAAGATGAAAATAGGCACAAGTTCTTTAAAATTTCTTGAAGCCTCGCAGATCCCTCTGTTGTCCCTTATCCTTAGGTCTCTTTTAAAAAGGTATATAGCTCTCAAGGCTTTACCACCGCAAGGTATATAACCACTAAGGAAACCACTATGAGAGGTACTGCCACTGTGTAGTTAAAGAGGTCATACCTTTCGTAAGCTTTTAACTTGTCCCGAGCCTTTGTAATGTAAATATTGACAAACCAGAAGTTTAGAACCTCCAAAGGCAAAAGCACTCCAAGGACTAAGGGTATCTTATAATTGAGCCAATTTATGTCAAAGTGGTATCTAAGAAGGTGTAGCATGTAAAGACCCATAGAGAGGGCAAGCAAAAAGCCAAATATCTCAAGGTTTGTAAGCCACCTATAAAAGTTTCTAAGAAGGTGCTGGTTGCAACCTGTCTCCTTTTTCATAGAGTAGAGCGTGAAAAGACCAAGGGAGGGAGAGGCAGAAGCCCACAAGAATATACCTATTAGGTGTAAGAACTTGGCATGCACGTATTCCATCGCTTCATGTACCTTATGCTCTTTTTTACGTATTGGTATATCTTCTCCCCTACGAAGGGTAGTTTTTTAAGCTTCACTACATCCCTTTTTGAAGCTCTTGCCAGCAAGAGAAGGGCTAACAGATAAAAGGGGATTGTTGGAAGTAAGGGCAGGAATATTCCCGCTGTGCCTAAAGCAAGAAAGGAAAAGCCAAAGAGCCTGTATATACTCCTTTTCATAGCTATAGTATATACTTATTTGGTTATAATTATAACTGTGGAGGCTTGATATGTTTGAAGGATTTGAAGAGATAACAGATAGAGAACTTTATGACAAAGCTATAGCAGGGGAAAAGCCAGCGGTCGTTGTTTTTACTCAGTTAAATAATAATCAAAATGAAGCTTTCTACAAACTGCTCTCAAGATTTCAAAAGCTGTATGGAGACAAGATAAATTTTTATTATATGGACACGTCAAAGAATACGAGCGCTGAAGATCTGGGTGTATATACCTTTCCTACGGTGCTTTACTTTAGAGATACTATGGAACTTGACCGGCACGATTATCTCCCTTCAGAGGAGGATGTGGAAAAAGCTATAAGGAGGTTACTTAGATTGTGAAGATGCTTTGGGCTCCTTGGAGAACAAACTACGTAGAAAACATAAGCCAAATTACTGAATGTTTTCTTTGCGAGGCTGTAAAACAACCAAGGGAAAAGTGGAGAGAATTTTTGCTGCTTTATAGGGGGCAAAGGGCTTTTGTCATATTTAACAAGTATCCGTATAACGCTGGACATCTTATGGTTACGCCAATAGAACACACTGGGGATATGCTATCTCTTGATGATCTTACAGCGCTGGAAATACACAAACTTACCAAAGCGTGTATAAAAGCTCTTCAGGCATGCCTTAAGCCCCACGGATTCAATTTAGGATACAATCTTGGCAGATCGGCTGGCGCAGGGCTTGAGGACCATCTGCACCTTCACGTAGTACCAAGATGGAACGGAGACACTAACTTTATGCCTGTACTGTCCGAAACTAAGGTTATTTCTCAGGATCTTTATGAGCTATACGACAGAATAAAGCCTATTTTTGAAAGCGTGGTGAATGTTACTTGAGGTAAAGAATTTAAATCTTTGGTACGGCGGGAAACACACTCTCAGGGATATCAACTTTTCTATAAATCTCGGGGAAGTTCTGTGTGTGGTTGGTGAATCTGGTTCGGGGAAATCCTCTATACTCAGTGCCATAATGGGTCTTTTACCGAGGTATGCAAAAGTTTCCGGAAGTATAAAGTTCAAAGGTAAAGAGCTTATTGGACTTTCAGACAACCATTACAGAAAGCTCAGAGGAAGGCACATTTCTATGGTGTTCCAGGAGCCTTCAGCATACTTGGATCCCCTTTTTAAGATAGGCACTCAGGTGGAAGAGGCATATGTGGCTCACTTTGGAAAAACTGGTGTTAAAGAAAAAGCCCTTCAAGCTCTTAAAGATGCAGGTATAAGGGATGCGGAAAGGGTTTATAACGCATATCCCCATCATCTCTCAGGTGGTATGAAGCAGAGGGTATGCATAGCTATTGCTACCATTTGCGATCCGGAACTCATCTTGGCTGACGAACCGACTACAGCTCTCGATGTTTCCGTACAAAAAAAGATACTTTCCCTTTTCAGGCACTTAAAAGATAAGGGGAAAGCTATAGTACTTGTAACACATGACTTTGGTGTAGTGGCTGAGGTAGCAGACAGAGTTATAGTTTTAAAGGATGGAGTCATAGTAGAGGAAAAGGATGTTTTTAACATATTTGATAATCCTGAACATCCCTATACCAAGCGGTTGCTAACTGCACTTTGAGAAGGTTATAATCTACAGATGAAAAACTGGGTTCTCATAGTTGGAAGACCTAATGTGGGCAAATCTACTCTCTTTAACAGGATAGTAGGTAGAAAGAAGAGTATAGTTCATGATCTTCCCGGTGTTACAAGAGACATAATAGAATCGGAAGCTTATTGGAAAGACAAAAGGTTTGTAGTGGCAGATACGGGAGGTATCTTTGAGAAGGGCGATGAGCTTTCACAAAAGATAGCAGGACAAGTAAAAGATGCACTCTCTCGGGCAAGAGTTATTTTGTTTGTTACTGATGGAAGGGAAGGTTTAACAGCTTTGGATCAGTATATAGCTAAGCTTTTGTACCCATACAAGGAGAAAGTTCTTCTGGTAGTTAACAAAGTGGATAACAGAGTGGTACAGAGACATATATATGATTTTTATTCGTTGGGGTTTGAAAGGGTATTTTTAGTGTCCGCACAGCACGGTATAGGTGTTGGGGAACTTCTTGATGTAGTATATGAATTTCTCAGTAATGAACCTACAGGGCTTGATTATAGCGGTATAAAAGTATCCTTTGTAGGAAGACCCAATGTTGGTAAGTCATCCTTGATAAATGCTCTTCTGGGAAGCGAAAGGGTAATAGTGTCTCCGGTGGCTGGTACAACAAGAGATGCTGTAGAGATACCCTTCACTTATAGAGATCAGGAGTTTGTCCTCATAGATACTGCAGGTATAAGGAAAAGAACAAGGATAGAGTACGGTGTGGAATTCTTCTCCGTTGGGAGAGCTATAAAATCCATTGATATGTCGGATGTAGTGTGTCTTGTGGTGGATGTTTCTGAAGGTGTAACACATCAGGATCAGAGAATAGCCGGACTTATAGAAAGAAGGTACAAAGGCTGTGTTATAGTAGGTAACAAGTTTGATCTCATAGGCAGGGATAGGGAACAAACGCAAAGGTACATAAAGGAAAAATTCTACTTTATTGATTTTGCACCTGTAGTACTTACCTCGGCTGTAAGAAGAGAAGGTATAAAGGAACTTCTCGAGAGTATAGTGTCCGTCTATGGAGATTACACCAAAGAACACAAAACGTCTTTCGTAAACAGAGCTGTCCAAAAAGTGCTCAAAGAGAAAGCTCCACCCCTTCACGGAGGTAAGGAAGTTAAGGTATATTATGCATTTCAGGACGGAACAAAACCCCCTACCATTGTGATTATTACAAACGATCAGGAAGGTTGGAAGGAAAGCTATAAAAGGTTCTTTGTGAGAAGATTGAGGGAGTATCTGAATGTAAGATACTCCCCGATTAAGATCGTATTGCAAGGTAGAGAAGGGTGAACTACCTTTTTTATGTTAACTGCTCACGAAAGATAAGCCATTTCCATCATACTCTACGAGCACCTTCATACCTTCCTTTATCTCACCCTTTATGATTCTATCAGCGAGAGGAGTTTCTAAGTATTTCTGTAGCACCCTTCTTAGAGGTCTTGCACCGTAAGCGGGATCGTATCCGAGTTTTACAAGCTCCTTTTTTGCCTCCTCACTCAAGGTTAGTCTTATATTTTTTTCCTTGAGACGCTCATTTATTGATGCAACAAGAAGATCTATTATTTGAAGAAGCTCCTTCATAGTTAAAGGCTTAAAGACTATCACTTCATCTATCCTGTTTAAAAACTCGGGTCTGAAAAAGTACTTTAATTCTTCAAGTACCTTTACCTTTGCCCTCTCAAACTCGCTCTGCACGGATTCTTCATCACCATCAATTGATATGCTCAGAAGATACTGAGATCCTATGTTGGATGTCATTATTATTACAGTGTTCCTAAAATCAACAGTCCTTCCGTGAGAATCCGTTAACCTCCCATCATCAAAAACTTGTAAGAAAAGGTCAAAAATGCGTGGGTGAGCTTTTTCTATCTCATCAAGCAAAATCACCGAGTATGGCTTCCTTCTGACAGCTTCCGTAAGCTTTCCACCCTCTTCGTAACCTACGTAACCCGGAGGTGCTCCTATGAGCTTTGCCAAACTATGCTCTTCTTTAAATTCTGACATATCAAGTCTTATAAGTGCTTCTTCGTCACCGAAGAGAAGTTCTGCGAGAGCTTTGGAAAGCTCTGTCTTTCCTACGCCTGTTGGTCCTAAAAAGAGGAATGTGGCTATGGGTCTTTTTGGATCTTTGAGTCCGGCTCTCGCCCTCCTTATAGCCTCTGCTACGGCTTTCACAGCATGTTCTTGATCTATGACCCTTTTGTGTAGCTCTTCCTCAAGTCTGAGGAGTCTTTGCATTTCCTCTTCTTTCAGCTTTGATACTGGTATGCCTGTCCACTCGGACACCACCTGAGCAACATCATCCCATCCAACTACGAGAGCTTGAGCCTTTTTGCTTTCTAACTCCTTGAGTTCCTTTTCAAGTTTAACTTTCTCTATTTTTAGCTGTGCCTCTCTTTCGTAATCGCCTCTTTCTGAGGCTTTTATGATCTCCTGATCCAGATCCTCCATGCGCTTTTTTATCTCTTGGATCTTTACGTCAGTACCGCCGAGTTTATTAAGAAGTTCTTGCTTTTCCTTTTCAAGCTGTACTTTCTTTATCTTTAGTTGAGCTTCCCTTTCGTAATTGCCTTCTAAGTAAGCTTTCTGTATGTCATCTTCAATGGCTTTCAGTTTTCTCTCAACTTCCTGCATTTCAGGTGGTAAAGAAACTACAGAAAGCTTTTTTCTTGCACTTGCCTGGTCAAGGGCATCTATTGCCTTGTCTGGAAGCTTTCTAAAAGTTACGTACCTTCTGGTCAGTTTAACTGCAGCTTCTATGGCTTCATCGGATATCTTTACCTTGTGGTGCTGTTCCAGCTTAGGCTTCAGACCCTTAAGTATTTCTAAAGTTTCTTCTTCTGTTGGTTCATCTACGTATATGGGTTGGAAACGCCTCTCAAGTGCTGGATCTTTCTCTATATATTTTCTATATTCGTCCACTGTTGTTGCCCCTATAACCCTTATCTCACCTCTTGCAAGAGGTGGCTTTAGCATATTGCTCGCGTCAACAGCTCCTTCCGCTCTTCCCGCACCTACGACCGTGTGTATTTCATCTATGAAAAGTATCACGTTTCCTTTCTGTTTTACCTCATCTAAAAGTTTTTTAAGTCTCTCTTCAAACTCTCCTCTGTATTTAGAACCTGCTAATAGAGAACCCATATCAATAGCCACGATCTCCTTATCCTGAAGCTCGGCAGGTACTTCCCTATTTGCTATCCTTTGAGCCAGCCCTTCTACTATAGCTGTTTTGCCAACGCCAGGATCTCCAACAAGCACAGGATTATTTTTTGTTCTTCTTAAAAGCACCTCAATAACTTGATTTATCTCTCTTTCCCTGCCTATCACAGGATCAAGCTTGCCATCTTTTGCCATCTGGGTGAGGCTTACGCCGAACCTTTCTAAAGGAGACTTTTCCTCCTCTTTCAGCTCTTGCGTTACGTCTTTCATCTTTTCACCTCCTAAGATATCTTCTAATAATTTACCTCCTATGGTTTCCTTAGCCTCTATGAGTGCAGATGCTATATGATAAGGCTCTACACGGGATAGTCCTTCCTGTAGTGCTTTGTTCTGAGCCTTTTCCATAACTTTTACTAAGTTTTCTGAGTAATCAAAGGACGGTTCTTTTCCAAACACCCTTTTGGCTATAAGGTCCCTTATCCTTTCGGTAGACAACCCAAGCTCTTTTATCTGCTTCAAAAGTGCGCTATCTTCCAAAGCTTTTCTTATAAGCCCATCTATGGTTAGACGATTTTCAAGAAAGGATCTCACGTCCTCTTGCTTGAATACAGAAGACAAACTTTTTTCTACACTTTCAAGTTCCCTCTCATACTGTCTTTCTATGCTTTCAAGCCTCGTGTACTCCACCTGAAGGCTCTGCAAACTCCAGTAATCTCCATACCTTCTTGCCCTCTCCATCTCCCTGCGAATGTCTTCCTTCGACCTTTTAATCTTTTCAAGCTCCATCTGGACAGATCCTATGTTTGATTTCACCTCCATTATCTTGCTTCTTAGATCAATAAGGTGTTGCGCCTCTTGATGTACAGCTTTATCTATCTGCTCTTTTAACCTCTTTATGTACTCGCCGATCCTTTTGTAAAATTCCTTCCTGTCTACACCCCTCTTTTCCAAATATTTGGCAAGAGGTGACTCTTCATCAGACAAAAGGGCAAGTAAAAGGTGATCCGTATCAACTTTACTGTCTCCATAAGACCTGGCTACCTCTTTTGCCTTCTTTATATACTCAAGAGCCTTCCCCGATAAGAGATTCTCACTGAACATCCCTTTACCTCCAAATTAAATTACTTTTATAATATTTCTTTAGTATATTTTTGTCAAGTCTAATTATCCACACACTCTATAACCTGATGGCGTTCAAGAGCCTCTCCATCTCCTCCCTGTTTCTCTTTTCTGTCACTGCAATGAGCAGTGTATCTCTGTAGCCAAACTTGTCCAAAGGTACACCTAAAAGAAAACCCTCCTCGAGGAGCTTTTTGTAAAGATCTAAGGCATTATCTATCTTCAGCGGAAACTCCCAAAGGTGTTTTCCAGTGTATATCTCTTCAAATCCTAGTGAGAGAAGCTTTTCTTTTAGATACAGGGCTTTTGACAGACTCTGCTTTGCTACCTCTCTTATTCCTTCCTTCCCCAAAAGCACCATGTATAGGAGGTTAGCGATGGCTATAAGGTTTTGATTGGTACATATGTTTGAAGTAGCTCTTTCTCTTCTTATATGCTGTTCCCTAGTCTGAAGGACTAAGGTAAAAGCTCTCTTACCTTCCACGTCCTCTGCAAGCCCTACAATCCTCCCGGGCATCTTTCTAACATACTCGTATCTTGTAGTGAAAAAGCCCGCATAAGGTCCGCCGAAGTTTAACGGTACTCCCATCTGCTGACCTTCACCTACCACAATATCAGCCCCATAGTCTCCTGGAGGTCTCAAAATGGAAAGCGCTATAGGGTCAGCCACCACTACAAAAGGTACATGATACCTTTTTGCAAGCTCCCCGATCTCTTTTATGGGTTCTATAAAACCGAGGAAGTTAGGATACTGCATGGCAAGCGCATGGACATTGTCTTTTTTTAAATAGTCTTCGAGGATATAAAGATCCGTACTCCCCTCCTTACAAAGAGGAATCAAGGATATTTCGTCTTCGTATCCTGCCAGATAAGTCTTCACAACCTCTCTATAGAGCGGATTTACTCCCTCTGAGATAAGCACTTTTTTGCCTGCGCTTTTTAAAGCTCTCGCCATAAGTATACCTTCTGCGAGGGCTGAAGCTCCATCATACATGCTTGCATTTGCTACGTCCATGCCGGTAAGCTCGCATATAAGTGTTTGATACTCAAAGATGGCTTGGAGAGTACCCTGTGATGCCTCCGCTTGGTAAGGTGTGTATGCTGTTAGAAACTCACCTCTACCTAATATCTGCCATACAGCTGATGGGATTATCCTATCATAAGCCCCAAAACCTGCAAAGGACACGAGAGGTTTATTCTTTTTTGCACGCTCTTTGAGAAATCTCCTTATTTCTTCCTCTGACATTGGCTTTTCAAGGTTAGGAGAACTCAGTAAGGATGGGTCTATATGAGAAAAAAGTTCTTCCAAAGAAGACAAGCCTAACTCCTTGAGGACTGCTTCTACATCCTCTTGCGAATGTGGTAAGTACATTACCTTTCTTTCTCCTCATAAGGAAGCTCTTCTTCTGGTAGAGCCTCAAGGGACTCCTCTATGGTAGGCGTTATTTCTTCCTCAGGAAGTTCAAGGGATATACTCTCTCCCTTCTCATCCTTTATTATCTCAACTAATAGCTCTGCATAATCCTGAGCTGGCATAAGATCCTCCACTTCCATAGGATCGGAAAGCTCAAGTACCGCTATCCATCCATCATCGTAAGGTGATTCGTTAATTAGGTGAGGCTCATCCACTAACTGTTCATTTACTTCTACAACTGTACCAGACAGAGGTGCGTATATGGGTGCAACGTTCTTGACAGACTCCACATTGGCAATAGTATCTGCACTTTCGTAACTCTGCCCTACAGAAGGGAGGTCTACGTAAACTATATCCCCCAATTCTTTTTGTGCGTAATCGGTTATTCCTATCCAAGCTTTGTTCCCCTTAATAAGAGCCCATTCGTGTTCTTTGGTGTAGTATCTGTCCGTTCTTACGATATACTTACCTACCGTGATCTCGTCCATGTCTAACCTCCTATAAAACTTCGTAATCTATACCATAATCTTCTTTTACAAGTTTCATTATTTCTAAAAAATCCACATCCTCATTTACAAACCTCTCCATAGTTCTAATTATATAATCCAGGTCTATCAGCTTTAAGACGGCTACACCACTCCAACATTTTTCCGCCACTGACAGTAAGTTTTTCCTCCTCTGACTTATAAAGTTAAGTATCCTCTCCTTAGTGATTGCCTCTTTACCGTCAAGTATAAGCACGTCATTTCCCCTAAGCTTCCTCAGTCCTTTGTATATGCCGTAAAGAAGAGTCTCCTTGTCGTTCCTTAAAAAAACCAGATCCGGAAACTTATCAAATAGGTGTTTCATCTCCGAAGTTATGACAGCATAAAGACTATCCGGACCTATGAGCTTCTTCAACAAACTCACTTCCTTTTCCAGTTTATTTATGAACTTACTATCTTCTATCAACTTTGAGTAAAGAACTATGAGAACCTTCATCATTAGGTATAATATTATAAAGTTTGCTTGTTTTGTGGAGGCTGGAATGTCTAAGAAAATAAGGGTCGCCATAGTTGGAGTCGGTAACTGTGCAAGCTCTCTCGTTCAAGGCATTTTTTATTACAAGAAGAACAAAAACGCAGGTGTGAACGGTCTCATGTTTGAAGATGTGGGAGGGTACAAGCCCTGGGATATAGAAATTGTTGCAGCATGGGACATTGATGCGCGTAAGGTAGGCAAAGATCTTTCGGAGGCGATTTTCTCACCTCCCAACTGTACCATGGTATTTGAGCGGGATATACCTAAAATGAACGTTAAAGTTAGGATGGGTAAAGTGCTTGACGGTTTTGCGGATCATATGAGAAATTATCCTCCCGAAAGGAGCTTTGTCCTCTCTGAAGAGAAGGAAGATGAACTTGAGGATGTGGTAAACATTCTTAAAGAAACCCAAGCGGAAATTCTTGTAAACTACGTACCCGTAGGTTCTGAGCAAGCAGCGAGATTTTACGCTGAAGCTTGTCTGAAAGCTGGCGTTTCCTTTATAAACGGCATGCCTACCTTTATAGTGTCGGATCCTGAATGGGCACAGAGATTTGAAAAAGAAGGCATACCAGTGGTAGGAGATGACATAAAGTCCCAGGTAGGAGCGACTATCTTGCACAGAGTCCTCGTTCAGCTCTTTACAGACAGAGGTGTAAAAATAGATAGAACTTATCAGCTGAATTTTGGGGGAAATACGGATTTTTTGAACATGCTGGAAAGAGAAAGGTTGAAGACCAAGAAGAGATCAAAGACTGAAGCGGTATCTTCCCTAATTCCTTACGATATGGGAGAATACAACATACATATAGGACCATCCGACTGGGTGCCCTGGTTAAAAGACAGAAAGGTGGCTTATATAAGGATAGAAGGTAGACAGTTTGGAGATGTTCCCATGTATGTAGAGCTGAAGCTCGATGTAGAGGATTCCCCAAATAGTGCGGGTTCAATGATGGACGCAATTAGATGCTGTAAGCTTGCCAGAGATAGAGGTATAGGCGGACCACTTTACTCCATAAGCGCATACACCATGAAGCATCCACCTGTACAGTATCCAGACTGGCAGGCAAGAAAGATGGTAGAAGAGTTTATAAAAGGAGAGCGTGAGAGATGAATTTAACGGAGTTTATAAAAAATCTTAAAGGCTTTGAGGGTTTAGTCAATAGTTTGAAAGATGAACTGAGACAAAAGAGGGAGATCATTGAAAAGGATAAAATTACGATCGTTTTTAATGGTCTGGGAGAGGTAATTGATATAAGGTGCGGTGAAGGTGCAAAGTTTGATGAGGTAAAGGACACACTTATGGAACTTATCAACCAAGCGCAGGATATATCAAGGGATATGATGATGGAAGCTTTAAAGAAAAGGTTTGGAGGTATTCTTGGCTTTTGAAGATGTTTTCCCAAAACCTATTAAGGAAGCCATAGAAGCCATAACAAAGATACCCACGTACGGCGAAAGAGGTGCAAGCAGATTCGTTTACAACCTGCTCAAATTACAACAGGAAGAAAAAGTTACACTTGTGGATCTTTTACAACAGTTGGTGCTGAGCATAAAAAAATGTTCAGAATGTGGACTATTGACCGACAGAGATGTATGCTCTATATGCTCTGATGAAAAGAGGAACAAAAAGTTCATATGCATAGTTGAAGAATCCCAAGATGCTTATGCCATAGAAAAATTGGAGAGATATACGGGCGTTTATCACGTGCTTGGTGGAAGGATAGCACCCTTAGAAGGTATATCCCCGCAGGATCTCAACATTGACAGTCTCCTTGAAAGAATAGAGAGATACAAACCCAAGGAGATTATAGTAGCAACAAATCCCAACGTTGAAGGTGAAGCTACCGCTAATTACCTTATAAAGCTTCTCAAAAGGAGGTTTTCCAACCTCAAAGTGACCAGAGTATCTTACGGCTTACAATTTGGAACATTCATAGAGTTTGCGGATGAACTATCCCTTGAAAAATCCATTGAGAACAGGAAGTGATCTCTTGTGAGTATTATCTGCTTGAGTTGAGAGTCCAGTTTCCTTACTCTGTAAGGTATACCGCTCTTTATATCTCCTATGTGACCCTTACCTGCAAGAACCACGATCTTAGCACGGGGATTTTCCTTCAATACCTTGATTATGGCATAAGCCATCACATTATCCCAAGCATTCTGAACTTCAAGAAATGACCTTTCGTCAACTTTGGGATGCATTTTTAGCACACTTAGAAGTTTTTGCTTCTCTTCTTCACTCTGTTCTATAACGGGTCTTGGTATGAGAGGACTCTCCACATTATTTAGTCCGTCCTTTCTTATCCTTTCAAGAAGTTCCGAAGGAACATTTAAAGCATAAATCTTTATACCTTCCTTTTTTGCAAACCTCCAAATGGGAGAGTAAAAAGATGGATCGTAACCCCATCTATTCCTGTATTCTGTCTTTTCCAACATTTCCTTCTCAGAAATTTCGCAATTAATATAATCGTCCAGATACTTTTGGAAATTTTGTTGGAACATCTCCATACCTATGACGAACTTGTAGCCTTTACTTCGCATGTACTTAATAACTTCAAGCTGAAAATTATGATCCTGTTGATTAGTATGCTCTTCAGGTATATAAATTATATCAGCATCTTTTATTTTATCTTCAAAATCTCCAGTTAGAGTCATGAGGGATATCATCAAAAAAGGCATTAAAATTTTAAAAAACATGATAAAATAGAATTATAAATCTATAAAGGAGGATGATGATGGCGAGAAGAGGTAGGAAAAAAGGAGGTCCAAGATACAAAAGGGTGGTGCTTTCTCTTCCAAAGAGACTTTATTATGTGCTTAACGGTATATCAATGGGTGATGAAAGGAAGCTCAACAGACTCATAAAGGGTATTCTTGAAGACAAGCTTATGGAATCTACTGTCGCTGAGCTTGAGCTTTACTTAGGAAGGGTTGAAGAAGAAGAGGAGGAAAAGGAGGAGGAACAACCTCAGGCGTGATAAGCGATAGGATAAAGAAGCTTTCTCCCTATAAAACAGAAACTACCCGGGCAAAGGTTAGGTTATCTTCCAACGAGCTTCCTCTCCTTTTGCCTGAAGATGTACGTAAGCGGATAGGGGAAGAGGTATCAAAGATACCATTAAACAGGTATCCGGACCCAAAAGCGGATGAGCTTAGGGAAATAATAGCTCAACACTTGGGTGTTAAAAAGGAAAATCTGGTTTTGGGCAACGGCTCTGATGAACTCATATACTACCTAAGCATAGCTGTAGGTGAGTTTGATCGCGGGGTTTTTTATCCCATCCCAACCTTCCCCATGTATGAGATATCAGCAAGGCTACTGGGCAGAAGTAGGGTGGAGGTGGCGTTGAGTGAGGATAAGGATATAGATTTAGAGGCTTCAATAAGATCCATTCGGCGTTTTTCTCCTATCCTTGCTTTCATATCATATCCCAACAATCCTACAGCCAACTGCTTTAGTCGGGAGAAGATAGAGAAAATAAGACAAGAAGGTCTTTTCACTGTAATTGATGAGGCTTACTTCCACTTCTCAAAGAAAACCTTCCTAAAGGATGCAAGTAGCAGGGAGGATACTGTGGTTTTGAGAACCCTCTCAAAGATAGGTATGGCTGGGCTGAGGATAGGTATTCTTGTCGCAAAGGAAGATATAGCGCATGAGATAAACAAAATGAGACTACCTTTTAACATCACCTATCCCTCTCAGGTGATCGCACGCTTGATGCTTACCGAATTTTACCACCTTGTGGAAAATTGTGTCAGCATGGTAATAAGGGAAAGGGAAAGGATCTTGGTTGAACTTTCTAAAATAGAAGGCATAGAACCCTACCCTTCGGACGCCAACTTTATACTTTTTAGGTCACATATAGACGCAGATACCCTTCATAAGGAACTTTTAAGGAGAGGGGTACTTGTGAGGAATGTATCCCATTTACCTACCTTAGAAAACTGTTTGAGAGTAAGCGTGGGGCTTCCAGAAGAGAACGATGCCTTTCTTGAAGCTCTTGAAGATGCAATAAGGAGCTTTATTTGACATCTTTAACGCCAGTGATCTTTCCTCTGTATGGTTTACCTACGATCTTACCGGTTTCCTCCACGTTCTTGAGTATCTCTTCTGGCGTGAGCTTGTTATCGGAAAGTATTATGAATTTAGTCATGTTCTTCTCAAAATCTATGTCGCTTACCTTTATATCTTTTATTCCTTTCAACATCAAAAGTCCCTTTCTGACAGCTACTGGACACATTTCGCAGTCTGTACCGTAAACATCAAGAAAGTAAAGTTTATCCGCAAGGGAAAGTCCCACAATGACCAGCATACTGACGATCACTTTATTCATGGCAGTTCCACTATATCTTCATCTTTATAATAAAAGAGCGCCTTTTTTATCCATCTTCCATCTTGAAATACAGGTACTTTGTGAACTTTTACATCCGTTACGCTCAATTTACCACCTTCATCTTTCATAAAGATATCTATGTCATAGAGCTTGTCTCCGGGACCATCTATAGGGCGAAAATCAGCACAGGCAAAGTACAAACCCTTCTTTGAAAATTTTCTGACAGGATCGTGTATTGCAACGAGTTCAAGCCTTACATCCTCACCTGTCGTTGGATCCTTAATTATAAAGGCTTTATCTTTCCTTTCTTTATCAGCCACATATTCATGAATGGCAGCTTTCACAGCCCAAGCTTTCCAGTCACCCCTTGCAAAGGGTTCTCCTCCATGTTCACCAGAAGATTGCTGCCACCACCAAGGTAATGGTTCCACAGTAACCATAAACCACTCACCACCAACCTTTTCAGGTACCTTGTGTACCTGCACATCTTTTATTACGAGCTTACCTTCCTCATTCCTTACCCAAAAGTCTATGTCCCATTTTTTATTATGGTCTTCTTTTTCGTGAAAGTAAACATCAACAAAGTATCCATAATTGCGTATATGTCTGAAGATCTCACGAGGTCCTATGTAAATAAGTTCCACATCTTTGCCACTTCTCGGATCCTTTATAAAAAAGGAACCTTTCTGCGATCTCTCTTTAACATATGAGGATATTAACTCATCGAGATCTTTTTTAGAAACATCCTGTGAAAAGACCACCTTTGTATATATAAAAAATAGAATTATCACCAACACCCTCACCATGAAAAACACCTCCTGCACCTTTTAATTTAAAGACTCTTAGTTTGGGATATATGATAGGGATCATCGGAACAAAATTTGACATTTGCAAACATTTTGCATATAATAAATAATAGTAATAGTTTTGGAAGTTTATAATTGTCTTAAAGGAGTGGAACATGCAGGAAATATCTTTAGGCGGTGTTAAGGATTTTAATTTTGATGTCAGAGATCCCAGATTTCTGGACGAGGATGCCCTTTGGGAAGAAGCCAAGAGAGTCTTTTCCAAATGCAAAGACTGTAGGATGTGCCTACCGTATTGTCCTTCATTCCCAGCACTTTTTGATGCTGTAGATAGGCACGATGATGATGTAAATGCATTGAATAAAGAAGAGCTTGCCAAACCTCTTGAGCTTTGTTTTCACTGTAAGCAGTGTTACTTTAAGTGTCCTTACACGCCACCCCACGAATGGAAGATAGACTTTCCTCATCTTTCCCTCAGATACAAGATATGGAAGTTCAAAAATAAGGGGGCAAAACTCACGGATAGACTATTGCTCAATACTGACCTTATGGGTAAGATCTCCTTGCCTTTTGCTCCAATTGTGAATACTCTCAAAGAGGCAAAACCTGTTAGGGTTATGCTTGAAAATTTTATAGGTGTGGACAGAAGAGCTAAGCTACCCTCCTTCAATAATGAGACTTTCCCAAGTTGGTTTAACAAAAACCGTAATGCGGTAACTGGTAAAAACGGGAAAGTTGCCCTTTTTTACACCTGTCTGTTAAATTACAATTATCTTGAGAAAGGTAAAGCTTTGGTACGTGTCTTTGAAAAAAACGATATACATATAGAGCTTCCAAGTCAGCAGTGCTGCGGTATACCCTTCTTTGACATAGGAGATATGGATGCAGTTATAGAAAAGGCAAAGTTTAACATAAAGGCTCTAAAAGAATACGTGGACAAGGGCTATAGTATAGTTGTTCCTATACCTACCTGTGCGCTTCAAATTAAGTACGAGTATCCCCTCTTGCTTCCAGATGACCCAGATGTGAAGACGGTTGCCGAAAAAGTGTACGATGTTCACGAATACCTATGGAAGCTCCAGGAGGAGGGAAGGCTAAACAGAGACTTCAAAGTCTCTATGGGAAACATAATTTATCACATACCGTGTCACTTAAAGTCTTTAAACGTAGGTTACAAGGCAGCGGCGCTTATGAGACTTATTCCAAACACTAAGGTGAGGATAGTTGAAAGATGCTCAGGTCATGATGGTACTTTTGGCGTAAAGAAGGACACTTTTGATATGGCTTACAAAGTAGGTTCCAAGCTCTTTGAAGAGCTAAAGGCAAGCTCTGCGGATATGTTCGTATCCGACTGTCCATTAGCAAGCAACCAAATAGAACTCGGTACTGGCAGAAGACCCTTACATCCTATAGAGGTGCTATGCAAAGCTTACGGCGGGGAAGTGTGATATTATAATAGAATGCCAGTATTTAAAATAGCCCTTTTAAAGGGGGACGGCATAGGTCCTGAGATAGTAGACAGTGCGGTGAAGGTTCTTAAAAAGATCGGAGAGCTATTCGGTCACAAGTTTAATTTTGAGGAAGGACTCATAGGAGGTGTAGCCATAGATAAAACCGGTGAACCTTTACCTCCTTACACCTTAGAACTTTGTCTTTCTGCGGATGCTGTACTTTTGGGTGCTGTGGGAGGTCCCAAATGGGACGATCTTCCTACACACAAAAGACCAGAAAGAGGACTACTCGGTATAAGGAAGGCTTTGGACCTTTACGCAAACTTAAGACCTGCCAAGGTTTATGAATCTCTCATAAGCGCTTCACCTTTGAAGGATCACGTAGTTAGAGGAACAGACTTTTTGGTAGTAAGGGAGCTAACGGGTGATGTTTATTACGGAGAGCCAAGGGGGATATTTAAGGAGGGAGACAAGAGGGTGGGAATAAACACCATGAGATACACTGAAGATGAGATAAGAAGGGTAATCAAAAAGGCTTTCCAGATAGCAAAGGATAGAAGAAAAAAGCTTACAAGCGTTGACAAATCCAACGTGCTTGAAGTTAGCGCTCTTTGGAGAGAGGTTGTTGAAGAGGAGAGGAAAAACTATCCTGACGTAGAAGTGGAACATCTTTACGTAGATAATTGCGCCATGCAGATCGTAAAAAGACCATCATCTTTTGATGTGATAGTTACAGGTAATATCTTTGGTGACATACTCTCTGATGAAGCGGCGGTTATTACCGGCAGTTTGGGTATGCTACCTTCAGCCAGTTTAGGGCAAAGGCACGCTCTTTATGAGCCTGTTCATGGTTCTGCACCTGATATAGCGGGTAAAGGGATAGCTAATCCTATAGCGACTATACTCTCAGCAGGAATGATGCTGAGATACTCCTTTGGACTCAAAGAAGAAGCTAATCTTTTAGAAAGGGCTGTGGAACTTACACTGCACAAGGGTTACAGAACTCCAGACATATACGATGAAGGCACAAAAAAAGTAGGCACGGAGGAGATGACGGATGCTATAATATCAGCGCTGGAGGAATTATGCGAAAAGCTTGTTTAGTGCTTTTTGCACTTATCGTATCGGTAGCTTTTGCACAAAGCCCTATGGAGGACCTGAAGAAGTTTTTCTCAAGGGAAGGTTACGTGATAAAACTGGAAGATGGACAGGTACTAATTGATCTCGGAAAGGGCAAAGTAAAGGAAGGGGAAGTATTTTCTGTTGTTGAGGAGGGCAAGGAGATAATAAATCCAGTTACAGGAAAAGTTTTGGGAAAGGAGCGCAGAACTGTTGGAGAGGTAAAGATAGATAAAGTTTATGATAGTTACTCAGTAGCTAAGATAAATAGCGGAAAGAATATAATGGTGGGTGATAAGGCGATCCTTTACGTGCATGATGTTTGTTATGAAGGTTCTGATGAGGGATTTTTTAAGGTAAGTTCAGTTGTGGATGGTCTCAAAAAGGGTAGTGGATGCACTTACACGATAAAAGAGTTTAAGGATGGTTACGGTGTAGAGTTTCTCGGCTCACCAGTAGCTTTTTACGCAGTGCCTCAAATGACTAAAGGACAGATAGAGAGGGCAAGCCTGCAAGATCTTAAACTCCTTGCAAGGAGCAAGCTTATAAAGTCTCTACCCTCCATACCCATATCTGCAGATGTGGGAGATGTGATGGGAAACGGAAGGGATTATCTCGTCGTGTTGTATTCTGGTAGGCTTGAGGTGTATGAACTTTTAAAAAACGACATAGTCAAAAGAGCTACATACTCTTTACCTGCAGGAACAGCGGTTGATGTATCTCTTGGGAGAATAGGGAAGGAAAGCAAAGACTACATAATAGTCAACATGATTTCAGGCGACAGAGCGAGTTCTCTTATACTCAAAATGGTTGGCGACAGTTTGATACCTCTCAAAACGGACATACCTTACATAATGGCTGTGCTGGACAAAAATAGACCAAAGGAGACCTTTGTAGGGCAAAGATTTGACTTTGATAACAAGTTTGGTCAAACTGTAAGACTATCTTTTGATGGAGAAAACCTAAAAGAGTTAGGTATTTTTGAAGCTCCAAGGGGTTTTAGAGTGGATAGCGCTTTTTATTACAAAAACTATCTTGTGTTTACCGACAGTTCTGGTAGAATAAGGGTTTTTGATGGTTCTAACGAGGTGTTCTCTTCAGAAGAAGGATTCGGAGGATCTTACTCTTATGTAGAGATAGCAGTAGGATCGGCAGGTAAGATAAATTACGTTTTCAATCCAAGAGGGGCTGTAGGTGACATTCTCGGCTTTAAAGTAGCTTATGTGATCAAAAATGCTGCAGGCATAGTTCAGAGGTTTCTTGATATAGTAAAGTACTCAAGGGGTGACGTCTTTCTCATTGACGAACAGAGAAAGGATGTGATACTTCTCAAACAGCTCGTAGGTGGAAACTTGGAAGAAGCTATACAATCTGTTGTGGTAACTAAAGATGGAAGACTTTTAGTGCTTACTGGCAGAACTGGTACTATACCCTTACAGAATAAGGGGGAGCTTTACGAAATTGAGATTAAAGTTTTGTAAGTTAGAGTTTTTTCTGAATGAGTACCTTGAATCTGTCACCCATACTTATTAACATGGTTTTAAGTCGTGAAAGTCTCTCTATATCATCTGGTTTTTCGGAAAAGCTGAGTTTTTCAAGCTCGTGTAAAAATGAAGGGCTAAGAAGCAAAAAGTCTCTCAGGTTTTGAAGAGAAAGTGTAAAAAGCCCCATATCGTTGCCGTAGCTTATAAGTGCGGAAAAATTAACCATTGCGCTCATATCAAAAGGTTGCATCTCTTTAAGTAAATCCATTACCAATCTGTGGGATTTGTAACCTACGACGGTACCTTCTGGATACCTGTAAAGTTCTTCAGAGGTGTATCCATAATCTATTACTATGTGATAGCCGATCCTTAAGTGCTTAGATACCTCTTGCAAAAAATCCACACACTCAAGACATACCTCAACTACTTGCTCTAAATGAGTGTATCCCATACGCCTAATAAATGAAAGTATTCTCTCATCACTCACATCCTTCCAAAGAAAATTTTGACCATCAACGTAAAGTTCCCTTCCTCCCTTTATTACGTGGACTGGCAGACAATCAAAGAACTCGTTGGAAAATATTACACCATCCATAGGAATAAGTTCTTTTATCCAAAACACTTTTCCTTCAAAATCCTTGAGCCTCTTTTTCTGAATATCTATAAGATAGGGACTTCTTTCATAGATGTAATACGTGAGGCGTTTGTATAATTCGGTATGTTTGTCTCTAAGAAAGTTCAAAATATCGTAAGCAAGACTTCCATTACCTCCCCCAAGTTCCAAAAGTATAGGGTGATCCATCCGCTTTATAAATTCGTATAAATGTTCAGAGAGCGCTATTCCGAATGCTTTATCCAATTCGGATGCTGTGAAAAAGTCTTGTCCTATACTCGCTTGAGAATAGTACTCTCTAACACGATCTTGCATAAAATCCTTAAAGCTTCTCATCCGGGTGGCCAGCTCATATGCCTACCGCCTATCAAATGCAAGTGAAGATGAAAAACGCTTTGCCCTGCATCCCTTCCTACATTAAAAACAAGCCTATATCCTCCGTTTAGATTTTCATCTGGAGCAAGTCCCAACTGTTCGGCTATGCGCCTTGCTACATAAAACATGTGACCTACTTCTTTCTCGTACTCTTCTTCCATCTCCTGAATACCCAAAATATGCCTCTTAGTAACTATAAGAACGTGTATCGGGGCTACTGGATTAATATCGTGGAAGGCATAAACTACTTCATCTTCGTAAACACCCTTAGATGGAACCTCTTTAGAAACTATCTTACAAAAGATACAGTCCTGTACCTTCATACTACCATTATGCTGTGTTGTCAAGAGTTCTTATTATGATTTAAATCATATTTTATTTTAAAGCTAACTTTATTACTGTTGTCTTCTTTATTTATTCTAAAGATTTGGGTTTACCTTTATTTTTCTTTATGAGCTTTAACAGTTGCAGTTTATATTTTATTTGTGCGTGATCTTATAAGCTATTCTCTTACTGATGTTGATGCTTCTGCTTTAGAAATACTTAGAGATCGTCAGTGGGGTGGTCGTCAAGTTCGCAACTCTCATAACGCTTTAGAACTTGCACGGCTTTATCCTGTGTGGTATCTCTCTTATCTTTCCCGTTTTCTTGTATTTGAAAACTTACGAAAGGTTATTTATTCTCTTCCTAAGATGCGTTATTTTCGTCGTTCTTATTACTCTTTTGTTAAATATGTTGATCTTCCTTCTCTGAATTGGGTTCTTATAACTCTTACTTTTTCACGTTCTATATCACTTCAGGATGTTTACGCAAATCTTGGTTCTTGGGTTTCTGCTTTCCTTAAGCGCTTTAGGGAATATTTGCGGAAGGTAAAAGGTTTTAGAAACTTCATTTATTTGTGGGTTGTTGAGATACATGATGATGGTTATCCGCATGTACACGTACTTTCTACTTTTCCGTTTGTGGACATCAATCGTATATATTCTTGGTGGCGTGACTCTTGCGGTAATTCTTTATCAGCTTTTCAGGGTATTGATGTGAAGTTTATCGGTAGAAATGTTCAGAAAGTTAAAAACAAGGCATCTTTTTATAAGAAGATGTCAATATGATAACTCTTCTTTTTCTTTTACTGGTTATGTTTCTGTTGTTCTTGTTTATCAACGTTATTATGAGCCTTATGGCATTGCTTTTAAACAGTTTCTTCTGGGGTTATACTATTCGGAAACGCTTGAAAAGGAAGCATAATTTTATAACACATTTTAATTTTATTTTTCCTGCTGTCTTTCACTTAACTTTATCCATTTGCGTGTATTGTATTTAAAAACTATATGTCTATTTGACTACTTTTCTTTTTTCTTTACTTTTTTCTTATCTATCTCTGAAGGAGGGTAATATGCAGAATATGATGGGTTCTCCTCTAAAGCTTAAGGTCATGTTGGTAGAAAAAAGAAGAGTATGGGAAAAGAATGGACGTCAAGGTGCTATTTATCAGCTTTACGGTCAACTTCATAATGAGCGTCCTGAGTTTCCTCTTTTTCTTGTTGTTTCTGCTCCTGTGACCACTCCTATAGTTCCCGGTTCTGTTATTGATGTTCCAGTCTCAGGTCTCTTTCTTACGAGATTCTCAAATTCTCTGGGTGAGTGTTCTTCAAAGTAGAGGTCTATATCTTCTGGCTTTAACTTCCTTCCCCTAATGAGTTTCTCAACTATCCATATTGCAGGCTTTTCTGTTTTCTTCAGAGCCTGTATGTATTCCTGTGGTTTATCAAAGCCTACATTAACCAGACCTTCTTTAATTAATAGATAGTTCATCAAGATTCTACCTGTTCTTCCATTACCATCTACAAAAGGATGGATAACCTCAAAGAGTAAATGAAATGCACATGTTTTTCTGATAGGTTTTAAAGAGGAATTATTGACCCAATCTATAAG
>JBEULM010000062.1 GCA_041287335.1 Hydrogenobacter sp. | reverse complement strand
CCTTTATAATCCTGCCAGAGGGTATACCGTATACAGACACCTGACCGCTAAAACCTCCAGAAAAGAAGACATAGAATTCGTCATGTTTGCCCGGAGGCACGTATACCTTTGAGGCTACATCTGCACCCACTGCGGCGGTTTTCACCGCCTCCTGCTTTGGCGGACAACCTGCCAAAAGAGCGCCTACCGCGAGGGCTGTCAGCCCTCCCACAAAAAACTTTTTCTTGCCCAACATGGTGTCACCTCCTTCACCTCCTTTTATAAGATTTACTTACTTTTCATCAACGCTTCTTAAATACTCAAGTATCGCCCTCGCATCATCCTGTGAGACATTTTGAAAAGTCATTTGTGTTAGATACTCGGAAAGGAGCTGTTTGGCTACTGGGTCTTTTTGCACCATCTCGGAAGGATTCAAGATCATATTCATAATCCATTCTGGCTTTCTCCTTTTAGTTACACCTTTGAGAGGCGGACCAACATATTTTTCCTCAAGTTTGTGGCATGAAGCACATTTAGAATCAAAGATTTCTTTACCCTTTTTAACAAGGTTTTGATCTATAGGTCCAAGCTTTACCTCAGTGATAGGTCCTATTCCCTTATCGCTTACCGCCTCTTCTTTGGGCTTTTCGCTAAGGGGAGCCGTTTGTGTAGGTTTTGGAGCTTCAACAGGTTTTTCTTTGCAGGAAAAGAGCAAAAGACCTGACAAAGGTAAGATCAGAAAAAGCTTTTTCATATTGCACCTCCTGATGTGATCCATCTCATAAACCTTAATATAAAGTATAAGGATTTCTTTGTCAAGTTATAAGTTTTTCTTATAGTACCTAATACTGGTAAAGCCTTTAGATACGTACTTTCTTTCTGTTAAAATATCCTTATGGGACACCTCTTCGTTCTTTCCGCTCCTTCTGGAGCTGGCAAGACCACAGTAGCTCAGAAGTTAGTAAAAGAAGTGCCTGGTATAAAGAGGGTAGTGACTGCCACAACAAGACAGAAAAGAGACGGGGAGGTGGAAAATGTTGATTATATCTTCATGAGTAAGGAGGAATTTGAAAGGGGTATAAAGGATGGAATGTTCCTTGAGTACGCTTTGGTGTACGGTAACTATTACGGTACTCCAAAGGAGCAGGTAAAAAAAATCATAGAAGAGGGTTTTGATGCCCTTTTGGTTATAGATGTACAAGGTGCAAAAAGCGTAAAAGAAAAGTTTAAGGAAAGCATACTCATTTTCTTACTTCCTCCTTCCCTTGAAGAACTGGAGAGACGCCTCATCACCAGGGGATACACTGATACAAATCTTTCAGAAAGGGAGAAAAAGGTCAAAATGGAGATAGCCTGTGCAAGGTACTTTGATTACATAGTGATCAATGATTTTCTTGACAAAGCCATAGGAACGCTAAAAGGAATAATAAACTCTTACAGACACAAGAAGGAAAGTGTGTTTAAAAACATGGAAAATCTTGTCAAGGATGCTAATATAAGAGAGATCTTATCAAGAGGCAGGTGTGAAATCTTTTCAGAGGAGCTAACATGATAGGAGAAGAGTTCATAAAAGTTCCACAGATACCAGAAGGGAGTTTTGAACTTCCCACCATGCCCCTGAGGGATCTTGTGGTGTTTCCCACCATGGTAATGCCCCTCTTTGTAGGTAGAAACTTTTCGATAAGGGCTGTGGAAGAGGCTATAAAGAGAGACAGATTGATATTTTTGGTGCTTCAGAAAGATAGGGATGTAGAAGAGCCTTCAGCGGAAGAACTCTACAGCGTGGGAACTGTTGCGCATGTAATAAGAACTGCACCAATAGAGGAAGGTAGACTTAAGATCCTCGTACAGGGTTTAAAAAGAGCTAAACTCAAGGAGTACAAAAAGGCTGAAGGCTATTATATATCAGTTGTTGAAGCAGTAGAAGAAGCCGAGATAAAACCAGAGGATCTCACAAAAGAGGACAGAGGTTACATAAGCTCCTTGAAGGAGCTTTTAGATAGAGCTGTATCTTTGGGAAAGCAAGTCATACCGGATCTTTTAATGCTTATAAGGGACATAGAAGATCCGGGAAAGCTTGCCGATATAACCGCATCTATCCTTGATATAAAGTCTAAAGATGCCCAGGTGATCCTTGAGACCCTTGATCCCAAAGAGAGGTTGAAGCTGGTACACCAACATGCTCTTAACGAAGTGGGATTACTTGAGGTGCAAAGTAAGATAAGAAACATAGCCAGAGAAAGGATGGAAAAGGAGCAGAGGGAGTACTTTTTAAGGCAACAGCTGAGAGCAATACAGGAAGAGCTTGGTGAGGCGGACGAGAGGAAAGTAGAAATAGAAGAGTACAGGAAGAAGCTCTCTAAACTCAGGCTGGATAAAAGTACTAAAGGCGAGATAGAAAAACAGATAAATAGACTTGAGAAACTCCATCCGGACTCCGCAGAAGCGGGTGTGCTTAGGACTTGGCTTGACTGGGTTCTTGACTTACCGTGGAATAAGAAAACTAAAGACAGGTATGATCTTGAGAAGGCAAAACGTATCTTAGATAGGGATCACTACGATCTTGAAAAGGTCAAAGAAAGGATCATTGAGTACCTTGCAGTTAAAAAACTCACAAAGGGTAAGCAGTCAGCAGTTCAGATCCTGTGCTTTGTAGGTCCGCCTGGTGTTGGAAAGACATCTCTGGGTAAATCTATAGCCGAGTCTTTGGGTAGAAGGTTTGTCAGGATATCTTTGGGTGGGATAAGAGATGAAGCCGAAATAAGGGGACACAGAAGGACTTATGTGGGTGCTATGCCCGGTAGGATAATACAGGCTATAAAGCAGGTTGGAACTAAAAACCCCTTAATAGTGCTTGATGAGGTGGACAAGATTTCAGTATCCTTTCAAGGTGATCCAGCTGCAGCACTCTTAGAAGTTCTTGATCCGGAACAGAACAAGAGCTTTGTAGATCTCTACATAGGTATGCCCTTTGACCTCTCGGACGTGTTTTTTATATGTACTGCCAACAGGATAGATACAATACCCAGACCACTTCTTGATAGAATGGAGGTCATAAGTCTCGCAGGATACTCCGAGGAGGAAAAGGTTTTTATAGCAAAACACCATCTGCTTCCCAAACTCTTACCACCACATGGCTTTAAGGAGGATGAAGTTTATTTCTCTGACGCTGCCATACTTGAGGTCATAAGAGGCTATACCAGAGAATCAGGCGTTAGAAATCTTCAGAGATATCTGGGAAGCATTTTGAGAAAACTGGCTCTTAAAAAGCTAAAGGGTGAAAAACCTCCCTTTGGTGTAGATGCTCAGGATGTCAAAACTTACCTTGGCGTGCCGAAAAGATATACGGAGAAAGAGGAAAAGCCTATGATAGGTATAGCTGTGGGGCTTGCGTGGACCGAAGTAGGTGGTGAGATCATGCTCATAGAAGCTACCAAGTTCAAAGGTAAGGGTAATCTCTTACTTACTGGATCCTTGGGTGATATAATGAAAGAATCCGCTCAAGCGGCGCTGTCGTACATAAAGTCTAAGGCGGAAGACTACGGTATAGATCCAGATGTATTTTCTAACTTTGACGTGCATATACACGTACCCGAAGGTGCTGTACCTAAGGATGGTCCTTCTGCAGGTATAACAATAGCTACCGCTCTTATCTCTCTTTTTACAGACAGACCGGTGAGGATGGATGTAGCGATGACGGGAGAAGTAACTTTGCGTGGGAGAGTGCTTCCAGTAGGAGGTCTAAAGGAGAAGATCCTTGCAGCAAAGAGGGCAGGTATATACGAAGTTATACTTCCGGAAAAAAACAGGGAAGAGGTTCTGGAAGATCTGCCCGGATATGTGAGGGATAAGATGGTACTTCACTTTGTAAATAATCTGGATGAAGTTTTTGATCTTGCTTTACTTGCGAGGCAGAGTGTGTTATAATTGACTAAGGAGGTGATATTCGTTGGCTATAGTTGAAGTAGGCGAAAATGAATCTTTTGAGAAGGTTCTTAAGAAGTTTAAGAGAATAGTTGAAAAGGAAGGTATACTTACGGAAGTAAAAAGAAGGCAGTTTTACGAAAAGCCCAGTGAGAAGAAGAAAAGAAAAGAGAGAGCTGCGAGGAAGAGGATGCTCAAAGCCTTAAAGAAGAAAAACTTATTGTGAGGTATCATACTTTAAACATTCTTGACATAATCATTTTTTGGATATATATTAATAACTGTAAAGAAGAGGGATTTTTCGGATCCCTTGCGGAAAACTTGACAAAGCACAAAAACATCTTATAATAATCAAAGTTATGGTGAGGGACCAGAAAGGTCCCTTGAAGGTGACTTGACACGGATAAAAATGAGGTATATAATAAAACCTCTGTAAAGTAAATATGAGGGGTATAAAAGCCCCTTGTCATCTTGGCAACTGAATAAGGAGGAAGGACCCTAAAACTTGAGGTTTCTTTGAAGAGTTTGATCCTGGCTCAGCGCGAACGCTGGCGGCGTGCCTAACACATGCAAGTCGTGCGGAGGTGTGATGAGCACCTCAGCGGCAAACGGGTGAGTAACACGTGAGTAACCTGCCCTCAGGAAGGGGATAACCCTCCGAAAGGGGGGCTAATACCCTATAATGCCTGAGGTCACTAAGACTTTCAGGCCAAAGGTAGCCTCTGCTTTGCATGCTATCGCCTGAGGAGGGGCTCGCGGCCCATCAGGTAGTTGGTGGGGTAACGGCCTACCAAGCCTATGACGGGTAGCCGGCCTGAGAGGGTGGCCGGCCACAGTGGGACTGAGACACGGCCCACACCCCTACGGGGGGCAGCAGTGGGGAATCGTGGGCAATGGGCGAAAGCCTGACCCCGCGACGCCGCGTGGAGGAAGAAGCCCTTCGGGGTGTAAACTCCTGTCAGGGGGG
>JBEULM010000061.1 GCA_041287335.1 Hydrogenobacter sp. | reverse complement strand
CGCAAGAGAAGTTTGAGTGTAGGTTATGTGGTAGGAAGCTGAATGCGGATGTGAATGCGTCCAGAAACCTGTCTGACCGTGTCAGATGGGGGATGCATTTACGCCGTATTCCGCAAGCCCTTGTCAGGCAGGTGGATAGGTTTTTGAAGAACCTGTCTGATGAGCGGTTCAAGTGCCTCAGGAGTAAGGCACTGGGCTTACTGTCTGAAAATCCTTATTTTAGAGGGTTTTCAGGCACAGCCCTAAACCCGATGCATAGATAGATGTCTATAAGTGGGATATCTGTCTATGCAAAGGGATACTCTTTGACGCTATGCACGACTGGGGAATTGAGTATACAAAAGCTTCATCTAAATGACGAGCTTTTCCAGTTCCCTCCTTTTTATGATCTCTATGTAGCCTCTTTCTGTGTTTATAATACCTTGCTTTTTCCATTTGCTCATAACCCTTATGGTAGTTTCAACAGTTGTTCCGGTCATTTCTGCTATGTCAAGCCTTGTGAGAGGTGCTTCTATGATTATTGTGTCTTCATACTTTTTACCGATCCTGTCAGCTATCTCTAAGAGTACCTTTGCGATGCGCTCTTCCACCTTACCTCCTGCTATGCTTTTTAGGGTCTCGTAAGTCTGTATCAGGTTGGCTGTGGCTTCGCAGGTCATCTTTATAGCTACAGCAGGATGTTTTATAGCGAGGTTTATAAAGTCTTTGTTAGATATATACAATGCCTTTGATTCGGTCATGGATTTTGCCGTGTATGTGTTTTTAGGAGCTTTCTTGCCCCACTCTATCCATCCGAAAACATCTCCAGGATAAACGAGCCTGACTATGACTATCCTCGCATCTTGCGTCTCCTTCAAGAGCTTTATAAGACCTTCTACGAGTATGTATATGCCCGGTTCAGCTTCCTCCTCAAAGAAGATGTATTCATTCCGCCTAAATTCTTTGAGTTGCATATACTTTACAGCATCCTTTAGCTCCTCCTCTCCAAGACCCTCAAACATGTGGACATTTTTGAGCATGTCCAGCTTTAAGTGCATATCTTCCCTTTCTCTAAGAGCCTCTTTTGCCATCCTTTACCTCCTACTATAACTTCTGGTTGAAAAACTACGTAATCGGTGTGAAAAGGTACTTTGTTTTTACCACCGAAAGTGTGGTTGTCTCCTATCGCTATATGGATTGTCCCCAATATTTTCTCCGCCTCAAGCACGTTGTCAGCCCTTTTTGCTCCAGGATTGGTTCCAATGCCGAACTCGGCTATAAATCTCGCCTGATCGTATTTTTTAAAAATATCTTCAAGAGTATGTCTGTATGGCTCAAAGCCTTCTATCTCTTCAACAGCACCGTCCTTAAACTTTAGGCTTATAGGTCTTTCAAGCTTTCTATTAGGACCGTATGTGATCACGAGCCTCCCGTATGCTGATGTTTCAATTGGTGCTACAAAACCTTCACCTGCGGGTAGGTTGCCAAAATCTCCACCTTTGTGAAAGATACCTGTATCTGCTATAGCCCTTCTCCCATTTAGCGAGAATTCCACATTCGTACCTTCAGCCCCTCTCACTACAGCCCACTCCGCTTCTGTGAGTATGTCCGCAACATCCGTACTTAATCTGCTCACAGCTTCCCAATTTACATTCATAGGACCTTCAAACATGCTCGGTTCAAAAAGTGGCATAGATGCGTATCTTACCCTAAAGCTGTCTGTAAGTACTTTTCTGTAAAAGGTGTGTGTGGTAGAGTAGTAGGGAAAGGCAACTACTACGTGCGGGACGTCATTCGCGTAGTTTTTGAGGATGCTTATAACTTCATGCTCCGAATAAGGCTCTTTGTTAAGGACTTTTTCAAGAAGATTTGCTTCTTTGAGCATGTTTATTGCGCTATCCCCAAAGGTTATCCTCCATACTTCCTCTGGTGGTTCTGTGCCATGTACTTTCAGTGAGGGATAAACTAAGTACCTTACCTTAGGAGTTATCCGCTTAGCCACATCCAAAAATTCGTATAGAAGTTCAACAAGGTAATCCTTCTCGTCATCCGTTAACAAAAGTATACTCTCCCATTCTCTGAGATCCATATTCACCCTGTAGAGCCTATAAATATGATCTTCATACATGGCACTCAATAATAAAATTTAGATCAATTTCCTTCAAGGCAAGGGTATTTTTAAGGCGCCCAGTAGGTACTTAAGATCGTTGTCGGTAAAGAGAAGTCCTACACCACCAAAAGCGCCTCTGAGTTTAGGATTGAGAAGGTCATCACCACCAAAGCGCACAAAGAGAGGTCCGCTTACTTTGTAGTTTACGCCCACTTGAAAGTTCGGTTTGAGGTTTTTATCTTGAGGTCTGTCCCTTCTCCCAAAGTCCCATAAGTCTGATGTAAATGTGATCCTGTTGCTGTATATAAGATCAGCTCCTATGCCTCCAGTGGATTCTTTGAGACCTCCTCTAAGCACAACGTATTTATCTTCAAACAGCGGGAAGATTCTCGCATACTGCAATGTGAATTCAGGTTTGAACTCTTTTTTTACTATGGTTTGATTTGGTAATATCTCCTCCCTGTAAACTCTACCTCTTGAATTTCCTACCACTTCAAGTAAATAATACTTGCTGTTATCGGGTTGAAGAGTCACACTTATCACACCTTTAGAATCCCCGCCTTTATAAAGCTCTCCCCTGAAGCCTATGTAAAGATTGGTTTTATCAGCAACTTCTCCAGCCTTTGCAAAGGTTTTTGTAGCCGATGTTATGTTCGTATAGAGCTCTTCATCCTTTATGAGCTTCCCAAGAGTACCTTCCCCTCTCTCTATACGGGCGAGTATTCTGTGGAGGTCTTCCGAACTTTTTTTGAGTGAAGTGGTAAGATCTGCGAGGTTTGAAGTGGTACTTCTCAAGTTGTCCCTGTTTTCCGCAACCACGAGGTTTAAGTTCCTTGAAAGGTCGTTGAGATTTTTCACAAGCTCAGGAAAGGTGCTTTTGAGACTTGCGGACAGATCCCTAAGATTTTCAACACTTTCCCTTATGTCCTCTCTGTTTTCAAGAGCTAACCTGTCAATATCTCTGGAAAGCCTTTCTATGGAAGCTATAGTAGAGGGGAGGCTTCTGTTCAAGTTTGCGACCAGAATATTCAAATTGGCTAAGGTTTCCCTCAGATTCTCCCTGTTTTCAAGAGCCATTTTATTGAGATTATCCGAAAGAACCTCAAGATTTTGGACTATCTTTCTTATGTCTTCCCTGTTTTCTGTCAGTATGAGTTGGAAGTTTTCCACCATAAGTCTTACAGCTTCTGATGTGTTTGTAAGCTCTTTCACAAGCTTATCCGTATCGGCGTATCCGTACGTTTTCTGTATAACCTCCCCTTCAGATAAAGTGCCAGAAGATGGGTCGCCGGGATTTATAGAGAGGTATTTATCACCCATTAGTCCAAGAGTACCTATCTGTGCGCTCGCATCTCTGTACAGTCTTATACTTTTGTCTACTTCAAAGATCACCTCCACTTTTCCATCTTTTAATTCCACGCTTCTGACTTTTCCGCTCTTTATTCCCGCTACCCTCACTTCAGCACCTTTTGAAAGACCTCCCACGTTGTCAAAGTACACTCTGTAAACTTTAACGCCAGGCTTGAAAAAGGGTATCTCTCCAAAAGTCAGCACGAGGAAGGCAAAAGCAAGAGAAACAGCAGTTACTAAGGCACCGACCTTAAATTCGGTGGAAAATCTCATGCTATCATTATATTATTTCTCAGCAATCTGTTATATTTTTTTTTGCTTGGTCTTAGAGGATAGCTTCTTAACGATTTCTTAACAATTTATCTTTACGATCAATACCGGCTATGAAAAATAGAGTTGAAGAACTTATAAGCAAGATTGAGGCGGAAAAGGAAGGGTGCAGGAAGCTCCTGAAAAGAGGAGAAAAGTCAAGAAAGCGAGAAAGGGACACTTTTCTTACAGAAAAGGACAGAACCATACTGATTGGGTCCTTTGTGGCGGGTGGATTGTTAGAGAACCTTATCACTAAGGCAATAAACAGGTTATTCTAACATTAAGGGTCTGCCTCTCTCATAGCTGAGACTTGCAAGTAAGCTTTTGGGAGCTTGTTTTTTATACTTATCGACTGAATAAAACTTAACACGTACCTTTTCTTTACTAAGCTCAAGCACAGAATATCCCCACGTCTTCTGATTTAAGAACCTTATCCAAGGGTTTTGAGTTAATTCCACCTCTGTGATTTCTTCTATAGTTTTATACTGAGGAAAATCTCTCTTCCACCAGCCTGCTTCTGAAGTGTTTATAGAGGATAAGGCACCTGTCATGAACTCAGCTCCTAAAACCCTTTCATAACTAGGTCTGAAGTCTTCTGGAATGTCTGAAGCCATAAAGGCATGTCTATCACCCGTCAAGACTATGAGGTTATCTATGTTTTCATTCTTTAAAAACTCTATTATCCTGCTTCTTTCACCTATGTAGCCATCCCATGCATCTGTACTACTATACAAACCATCTATCCTTGAAAGAGCAAACTGTACCTCATTAGCCCAAATTTTCCAGCGAAAGTTTCTTTCGGAAAGCCTACTAAAGAACCATTTTCTCTGTTCCTCTCCCAGCATTGTGTGAGTTATCTGTGTTGAACAACCGGGAGACCTATACCTGATAGGACACTGCTTTTGCCGGTATGAGCGTTCGTCGGTGCATATAAGATGAGCGAGGTTTCCTACTTTGAAATTCCTGTATATGCTTATCCATTCAAGAGGATTCTTACTGTCAGCGCTTAATTTTACCACCGCAGGTGTGTATTCGTACCACGCTTTAATGGAAGCTCTTTTTAGCCTTAAACAAAACTCTCTATTATTTCTTATGCTTTCAGGATAGCTAACAGGTACCCAATACTGCCTATCGTAGTCATAGTAGTAGTCGTTTGCAAACTCGTGGTCGTCCCATATGTATATGAAAGAATGCATAGCGCGCGCTATCTGATAGTTAGGGTCAGAAAGGTAAGTTCTGTAGAGATGGCGGTAGTCTTCTAAGCCTATGGCACATGGTTGCCCAGATGGAAGGTTTAGTTTTCTATCAGCTATCTTTGCTCCGTAGATGCACTCGTATATGGCGTCCCCAAGGTGCAGAACAAAACCAATATCTTCTTCCTCCGCGATATGTCTAAAGGCTGAATAATATCCATCTTCGTAGTTCTGACAGGTTATAAAGACTATGGAATAGTTATCCACTTCCTTATCGGGTAAAGTTTTGAACCTTCCCATTCTCTTTACCCCTGCATACTCAAACACATAAAAGTAAGTTCTGCCGGGTAGCAGGTTTCTTATCTTTAACCTAACTGTATAGTCGTTCATCGGGCTTATGTAATTTGTAGGCACTTCATACTCCTTATACAGTTCTTTTCCTTCTAACAGTACATACACCTTTAGGTTCTTAGACAACCTCGCATGTACAGAAGGCTCTATACGCGCCCAAAGAAGGATGCTCTCTTGGGTAGGGTCTCCGCTTGCTATACCTTGAGGAAAGACCTCCACGCTCTCTTCTGAAATAGCCACAAAAGGATGGAGTAGCAGGAGGCTGATAGATAAACCAGCTATCTCTAAAAACTCTCTCCTCGTAAGCATATCAATCCTCCAGTTTGTATTCTATGACTACTTGAAAGGTGTATTCTTCTCCGCTGGGTAAAGGGGGAAACTTTAGGGATGATATGAGTTTTTGAGCTTCTCTGTCTAGTATGAAGCTTCCGCTTGAACGCACTACCTGAAGATTTTTTAACCTTCCATCCCTGTCCAGAGTAAGCCTCAAAGTTACTTTCCCTTCAACACCATATCTTTTTGCCTCTTCTGGATAGACCTTCTTTGCTTCTATAAGCCTCTTTACTTTGAGAAGGTATTCAGCAAAGGGGTCCTTATTTGGTTTTGTAGGTGGGCTGGTCTCTTCTTTTTCAGGTTTGTGCGACTGCTCTAACTTTGGATTCGCCTTGTCTTCTTTTATCCCCGTCTTCTCTGAAGGGCTTTGTATTGCTTGTTCCTGTTTCTGTTCCTTTATTTCTTCCTCCCTCTCGTTGAGCTCTTCTATGGGACTTTTTATGAGTGGGTTTTGAATAGGTGTAAGTTTAGGTTTTTCTGTTGCCTGGCTTTTGGAAGGCTCCTTTCTTATAAATTTTTCTGTTTTCGTGGTTTTTGTAGGTTCTTTTGTTATTTTCTTTGTATTTTCCTGCGGAAGTTCGAGTAGTTTAACCTGTATATACTGAGGTTTGCTTTCTTTGTATGCTACGAGGGCTAAAGGAAGTTTGAGAAGGAAAAAGAGTGAAAGCGAGCTAACAGTAAGGCTAAGTATAAAAGCTTTTATTCTGTCTTCTAAGTAGGTGTTCATTTTTTCTCACTTGCAATGCCTACGTTGGATATGCCTTCCATCTTCATAAGGTCGAGTACCTGCATAAGAGGCTCTACTTTTGAGCGCTTGTCCGCTACTATTAAAACGCTTTCTATATTTTGCCTATTTTCTCTTATATAGTTTCTTATAGCCTGTAATCCCTCTAAATTATTTTCAGCCTTCACTCTTCCCTCCTGGTCAATATACACCCGTAAAATTTTTGATTTTCTCTCCTCTTGAGCTGTCTTTGTAGCTGGAAGTAGGATAGACTGCTGGAAAAGGGGTATTACGTTGAGGGTATAGAGGATAAAAAACACTAAAAGAAACAGCATCACATCTATAGTTGGTACTATCTGTATTTCCTCTTTGCCCTCTTGCTCTTCTTCCAAGAGGAGTATTAATAACTTAAGCTTTTCCATCATTTTAATACCTCTTGGAGTATTGTGGCTTTTATGCGTTCTCTGTACTGGTGTAGTCGTGAAGAGAAGAGCTTGAAGAAAAGATAATTCCAAAGAGAGAGAAGGATTCCTACCGCTGTTGCTACCAGGGCAAAGCCTATGGCAGAGCTTATTTGAGAAGCATTGGATACACCAAGCTGTGTAAGTTTGTTGAAGGCTTCTATAAGTGCTATTATGGTACCCAGCAGTCCTACGAGGGGAGCGGTAGTTGCAGAAAAGTCAAGCCACCAAAGACCTTCTCTAAAAAGGTGCATCCACTCATAAGCTTCTTGAGGAGATGTTTGCGGTCTTCTTCTTAACTGTAAAAACTTAAGCACTATCACGTAATTAGAAGCCAAGAACATAAGAAACATACCTACAAAAACAATCTTGTGTAAAAGCTCGAGGCCCATCTCAGAAACTCCCTTTTAAACCAACAGCCACACTGAAGGGCGCACCCACGTAGTATGTTCCGCTAGTATCTCCTACCGATATCCTGCCTATGTACTTCTTATCAAATAGGTTTCTGATATCGATGTATAGATTTGCGTATCCCTTGTATATATCCCTGCTTATGTAGAGGTTTGCAAGGGTATAACCTCCCACTTTTTCCGTATTTGTAAGATTTCCGTACCTTGAACTTATGTAAATTACGCTGGGTCTTACATCAAATCCCAAAATCATGTAGTCCATACCCAACTTAAACATGTATTTGGGCGTATCTGGAACAGTTTTGTCTTTTATGTTTATGGGTTGATTTCCGCTATAGTAGAGTTCATCTTTAAACTTGGCTTCGTTGTATGAAAAAGAGCTGTATAGACTAAGACTTTTGAAGATGTTGGCACCTATCTCCAGTTCAGCACCGTAAGCTATTACCTTTCCTGCATTTCTGAGGTATATTAGGTTAGGGTCCGTGGGGTCCGCAATCCTTATTAACCTATTTTTGTAGTCAACGTAATAAGCGGAAGGTACTATGTATATACCGCCAAAGTCAAACCTTATGCCAATATCATAAGAGTCGGACTCTTCTGGCTTTAACTGGTCTGCTACAAACTGCGCGCTTATGTTCGTTGGTATGGCTCCTATAAAGTTCTGTGGAACCCTGAAATTCTTAGCGTATGCGAAGTAAGGATACACCACATTTGAAAGCTTGATGCCTATACCGATGTTGGGCAAGATGCGTCTGTAGGTCTTTATGTAAGAGGTATTACTGTCTTTTTTAAGATTCGGATAGTCAAATATGTTGTCCTCTGGAAGGTAAGGCAGACCCTGAGTAGAGTAGTTTGTAAAATCTCTTTTTACCTGAGCAAATCTCAAGCCGAGATTTAGGTCTATCCTGCCTCCAAAGAGGCTTCTTAAGTCCGTAAATACGTATGGCGTGTTGGTAGTTGTTATGGTCTTTTGTATGTAGTTGTATTGAAAGCGGGGTGTTCCAACTGTATTAGTTAAGAGGGTAAAGGAGTCATTAGGGTTTACCCTCACCGGTCTTGAAGGCTGCCACTGTTTTAGCTCTGACCTTTCGTACCAATAACCCGCATAGAGCTCTCCGTAAGGCACGTCAAACCTTAACTCTGTGATGACTCCTGGTCTATCCGTGTAGTTAAAGGACTCTCTGAAGGCTATATAGGTATTCCCACCAGAGGTAAAGGTGGTGGCTGATGTGCCACTTCCCCTTCCGTACCAATAGTAAGGCTTTAGGATTAGCGTTATGTTCTTTGCCACGTCCAGTTCTATGTTCGCTCTTGCCTCCCTGTTTATGTAGGGGTTTTTATAAAACTTGTAATAGTTAAGGTTGTTATCCCTTATAGCTGGGTTGTTGTGAACTGTACCGTTGCCACCTGGGAATATGAGCCTGTCCGTGTAGTCAAACCTTCTGTATCTATCCAAATCCATAGCCTGTGCATAGTTTAATCCCCTGTAGAAATAGTTAGTTTGAGCGTTGTTGTCAAAGTAGAACTCCCACCTTAGCCTTCCTAGATTTTGAGCAAGTCCAAAGGCTAAGTGGTCCCTGTAGTCCGGGTTTTTACCAGGACCTTTCCACTTTTCAGCGCTGGTATGCGAAAAGGAGATGAAACCCTTAAGGTTTATCTTCGGTATCAGTCCCGTATCAAGCCTAAGGTACTCTCTAACAAAGCTGAAGCTACCCGCGGAAAGGTTATAGCTATACCTTAGTTTGTTACTCGGAGGTTTTACCCTAAGTTTTATTGAGCCACCTATATCTACGTAGAAAGGTGACCTCTTTCCTACTGCTCCCCTCTCTACTGTGATGCTTTCAAGGTTTTCTACATCCACGTACTCATGAGGATATAGGGCAAAGTTTCCCGAGTCGTTTAAAGGCATACCGTCTAATGATACGCCTATCTGCGTGTTATCAAAGCCCCTTATTCTAATAGAGCCTCCACCAAGACCGTAAGGGTCGTCCGTCTGCACGTTCAAGGATGGTGTGAGTTCTACCGCTTTGAAGATATTTACGGAGCCCGCACCCGACTGTTTTGTAAGCTCTTCGCCTTTTATAGTGGTTTCTGTGCGCGGAGTTGCGGTTTTTTTCTCAACAGGTAGTTTTTGTCTTTCTTCCTCACTCCTCTTTTCTTTCACTTCTACCTGTATCTGGGTTTCTTGAGCCAGCGCGTTCAAACAGCTAAGAGACAGAACAGCACCGATGAGGTACCACCTTCTCATCGTTTTACCTCCTCTACGATTTCGTTCTATATACTACTGATTTTTTGTTAAGATTCTGTTAAGCGTCCGTTAAAGTTTTTTAAACAAAGAGTCTATTTAGAGTATCAAGCACGTTAAGATAGTCTCCTTCTACTCTTAACCTGCCTTCTAAAAGATACCTCACCACTTTTGAGGGCTTTTCTATAAGTCTTAGAAGGTCTTTGTATGCTACTATTACCTTGTTTTTTACTTTTATTGAGTCTTCTACGAAATGTATGCCTTCTTGATTTATGAGAAAATAGAAGTTTTTACCGTCTTCTAACCTTACTTCAAGAAGGATAGGCTCCTTTATCTTTTTGAAGGCTTCCTTGTGCTTTTCCTGCGTATGATGGGCTAAAAGTTTCAGCTCCCTTAATACTTCTTCAGTACTCGCTCTCAAGACTTATAACCTTCTCATCTTGAGATAACCTTCTTATTATTTCCTCTAACACCTCAAAGGCTCTTTCCTCGGTGGAGTATATTCCGAGTACCGCAGGAAGCAAAGGCTGGCTCATGTAAGCCACCACCTTATACACTATCCTTTTCTTGCCCTCCACCTCTATCTTTGTTTCCTCCACAGAAAGAGATATTAGGTGGAGGGCGTTTAAATACCTTCCGCTTCTTGTTTTAATAAAGTTCATTCTTGTTTTTTCTCCTCTTCTTTTTGTTCTTCCTTAAAAGCCTTCTTTGCACCTTCTACCGCACCCTCTACTGAGTATTTGACTACCTTAAGAGCCTTTTCACCTATCTCCGCTGCGGTTTTAACGATATCTTTGCTTAAGTCTAACACCTTGTTTAGAGCCTCTGATGGTAGTTCTTTGAGGCTTTTTTCTTCTGTAGCTCCCAACTTCTTCTTTAGTTCTTCCAGCTCTTGCTTTATTTTTTCTAACTCCTGAGCTAAGTCTTTTCTTTCTTCCATGATACTACCTCCTTTTGGTTTTTTTTATTGAGTATATACTTAAGGCTACGGTAACGCCGTTATTTATAAGAGTAGAAATAGTAGGTCCAAAAAGACCCACCACAGAGCCGAATAAACCTACCGTGTTGGCAAATGTATTTATGGCATATATCTTCCTTAGCTTTTCCATCGTATATTCCGAAAGCTCCACGACATCTATTAAGTGCCAGAGGCTATCTCCTATCACTATATCTGCCACTTCTATGGCTATGTCTGTACCGCTTCGTAGGGAAATACCTACGTGGGCGGAAGTCAAAGCTGGAGAGTCATTCACTCCATCACCAACAAAGGCTACTATTCTACCCTTTCCCTTTAGCTCTTCCACAATCTTCGCTTTTTCCGCAGGAAATACGCGCGCATAAAACTCATCTATGCCCAACTCTTCTGCTATATACTTTGCGATACCTTCATTGTCTCCTGTACACAGTACAACTCTCTTGCCTCTTCTCTTTAGTTCAGCTACTACATCCTTTGCCTCCTCTCTCAGTGGGTCCTTAAAGGTTAAAAGTCCTACTATCTTCCTGTCTTTTACCAAATAAAGCACGGATTTGGCTTCCGCGTGAAACCTATCCACCATATCCCTTATTTCCGGGTCTATCTTAATGCGTTTCTTCTGCATGAAGCGCGTGCTACCTAACAAATACCTCTCGCCAGATATGTCTCCTTCAACACCAAGACCTATATGGTACTGCGAATTTTTCCTTGGCATAAGCTCAAGCCCCCTTTCCTGTGCAAGCTTTACTATAGCCTTAGCCACAGGATGGGTTATCCTTTGGTCTAAAGATGCAGCGTAGAGGAGTGTATCTTCCAGACTTAATTCAATTCCAACCACATCTTCTATTTGAGGACTTCCTATAGTGAGAGTGCCTGTTTTGTCAAACACGAAAGTATCCACCCTTGATAAGGTTTCTAACTTGCTACCACTTTTTATGAGAACACCGTAGGTAGATGCATAAGATATACTGGATAGTACCGCCAGAGGTGTAGAAAGGTGTATGCCTGTATGGTAGTCTATTATTAGAGTAGAGGTTAGCCTGCTTACCTGCCCGCTCAGGGCAAAGGTGCCAAGACCAAGGGCTAAGGTGGGGAGCACCATCCTGCTGGCCGTCTCTTCTGCAAGTCTTTGCAGGCCTATGGGTTCCTTTATGCTTTCCTCCACCAGCCTTGCTATCTTTGCCACCACCGTCTCCTCACCCACCTCCTCCACCCTTATGTAGAGCTTTCCGTCCTCTACAAAGGTGCCCGCATAGACCTTATCGCCCGCCTTCTTATGAACAGGGTTTGACTCCCCTGTAAGAGAAGCCTGATTGACGAGGGCATCACCCTCCTGCACCAACCCGTCTGCGGGTATCTTCTCCCCCGCATAGACCACAATAAGGTCTCCGCTTTTTAAATCTAAAGCTTTTACCTTGATAGCTTGTCCATCTCCGATTACAAGCCACGCGGTATCCTCTCTGTAAGAAAAGAGCCTTTCTATTTCCGCGTAGGCTTTTTTCTCCACTTTTTCCGAAAGATAGTCTCCGAGGACAAGCAAGAACACCATAGTATGAGCGGACAGAGGGCTTCCCGTAAGGCTTGAAAGCACTATGGCAGAAGAGTCAAGAAAATGCACGTCAGGCTTCAGAGCTTTGAGGGAGCTTAAGCCTTTTTCCAGTATGGGCTTTGCAAGGAGAAGCGTTATGGCAGACAGCAGAGGACTGGGCAGAAGCCCCCTGGCAAGATAGGGCAGAAAGCCAAGAGAGGTCAGAAGCAGCCCCCTTCCAGCTTTGGTTTCTTCCCTCCTTTTCTCCACCTTCAGCAGGGAAAGGTCTCTTAAAAAAAGCTCTCTTGCGGTGGAGGCAAGGTAGTTTAAAAACTCAATAAGGTCAAAGCTGTCTGGCTCATACTCTAAGAGGAGCCTTCCGCTCCTTTTTGAGTAGGACACCTTCTTCACACCGCCAAAACGAGAAAAGCTCTCTTTCAGAACCTCTTCAGGATAGTGCAGGTGCTGGAAGAGGTAGGAGCTGAGCCTGAGCCTGCCCGGTGAAAGGTTTTCCAGCCTGTAGGGTATCATTCTTGCCTGTTTTCCTGCTGGAGCTTCAGCTCAAGGGCTTTTACCATAGCCTCTATTTCCCGTTGGGTTTCCTCAAACCTTCTTTTTTCCTTTGCCCTATCTAACATGTAAAGGGCAAGCACGCCCAAGCCAAAGCCTAAGGCAAAGCTAAAGGGTCCGGAGCAGAAAAACCTTCCAAGCACTGAAGCAACTCCGTTCATCTTTTTACCTCCTCATATTCTTTCCTTTATCCTCTGGAGTATCTCCTGCTGTTTCTGCAAGATTTCCAGCTTTTTCTCCACCTCAAGCCTGTAAAGGTGCCTGGCTTCTGAAATTACATCCTCCCAGAACTCCTTGCCCTCCTCCATGTTTCCGCTCAGCCACTGCTGAAAGGCTATTACTTCCTTTGTGGTAGAGACAAGTAAAGGTCTTGCATCCTTCATTATTTTGCTCAGAACTACAAGACCAGCAAGAGTACCAAAACCATAAAGAAGCATGTTGGTAGAAAGGCATCCACCTACAGTGGAAGGCAAGTTAAAGTTTAGCATATACCACCTCCTAAAATTTAGTTTTTAGATAGGGTATCAAAAACATGCTACAAAAACCAAAGGAAATAAGTCCCGCAGGCAAGCCTAACATGAAAAGGCTAAAGCCCAGCTTTACCGCAGGATGTTTCAATAGAGGCTGTATGTAGAAGTGCAGGTCTTCTTTATTTATATGAACCTCTTTAGGTTTTAAACTCTCTATAAGTCTTTGAGCAAAACTGCCCTCTTGAAACTTTATAAGCAGTGTCGTAGTATTTTCCTTGTATTCAACCCCTAAAACCCCCTCCAACTCCGCCGTAAAACGGGCAAAAAGGTTCCTGCCTTCTCTTGTGCTAAAGTAGAGTCGCGCTTCTCCTTGCTTTCTGGCTACGTATTCGATCATTATTCTTCTTTGTAATTTATCATAACCTTATTAAGAATTTGTTAAGAAAGGCAAAGATCAGAATATCTCTCCACAAATCTTTGAGGCGGAAGGAAAGCCAATATATAAATTACTGCTTTTTTAAAAAATTGAAGTATAATATTTCAAAACTGCACTGGGGGTATTGGCTATGATGAAGTATCTAAGGAAGCCAGCTCTTGTACTTGGTATTACCGGTACTTTTTTCTTTACGAATAGCGTACCTGCTCTTGCAGGTCTTGTAGAATCAAAACCTGCTTTTGATACGGTAATTTCCCGAAGGGATCAGGATATGCAAAAGATACAGAGAGCTCTTGAAAGCAAGATCCTACAAGAGAAATTAAAGGCATACGGTCTTAGTAAAGAGGAGATACAGAAAAAGCTTTCTGAACTTAACGATGAGCAGATACACATGCTGGCAAAAGCTTCTGACAAAGTATTGGCAGGTGGTGACGGTATAGGAGTAGCCATAGCTGTGGTCGTTCTCCTCATACTTATAGTCATACTCTTGAAACTGCTGAATAAAGAGATCATCATAAGGTGAAAAGATCTTTAGCCCTTCTCTTCCCCTTTCTCCTTTCTTTAAAGATCCTTGATGTGCCTTTTGTCAAACAGAAAGATGATTATTGCGGTCCTGCATCCTTGAGCAGTGTCTTTGAATACTACGGAGTTAATCAAACTCAGGATGAAATAGCTAAAGCGATTTATGAGCCTAAGCTCAAAGGTGCTCTCATAACGGATCTTGAAAATTACGCAAAAAAGCTGGGCTTTAAAACAAGACTCTTTCAGGGAAGTCTTGAAGATGTGAAAAGGTATATAGATGAAGGGAGACCTGTGATTTTACTTGTTGATATGGGTTTTATGTGGGTAAGCGTTCCTCACTATATTGTAGTAATCGGTTATGATAAAGATCGTATATATGCACATACGGGTTACGAAAGCAAAAAGGCTTTTGGTTACGCTGAACTTGATAGAAAGTGGGCAAAAATGGGAAGGGTAGGGCTTGTCATCTACCCGTGAATTTTTTCAAGCACTTTTCTGTATCCTTCAAGCAGGTCTCCAAGGTCAAACCTGAATCTATCTTTGTCCAGTTTTTCTCCAGTCTTTTCATCCCACAGCCTGCATGTATCAGGGGATATTTCATCCACAACAGCCAAATTCCCATCAGGTAATTCACCAAACTCAAGTTTAAAGTCTACAAGCAAAAGCCCGTGTTCTTTAAAGAAGGTTTTGAGTACTTCGTTCACCTTAAGAGCCATGTTCCTAAGCAAGTGTATTTGTTCCTCTGTTAAAAGGTTAAGTAAGAGAATATGCTCATGGCACAATAGAGGATCGTGAAGAGCATCGTTTTTATAAAAGAATTCTACTATAGGTCTTTCAAAAGCTTTACCTTCTTCTAAACCGAGTCTCTTGCATATACTTCCCGCTGCTATGTTTCTAACCACCACTTCCACATCAAATCTTTTGGCTCTCCAAACGAGCATCTCCCTATTGGAGAGTTTACGTATAAAATGGGTTTTTATTCCTTTTTTCTCAAGTATTTCAAAGATGATGCTTGATATGGTGTTGTTAAGATCTCCTTTACCTTCTATATACGCCTTTTTTGTAGCGTCAAAGGCTGTAGCTGTATCTTTAAAGTAAAGTATGTATCTGTCTGGGTCTTCCGTTTTGTAAACTATCTTGGCTTTGCCTTCGTAAAGCTTTTCCATGAATAACATTATAGGCGGGGAGAGGTTCCCCCGCAAGATAGCTTAGAACTTCCAATTGAGACCAACAGATACAGCGTCCTGAGCGTTCTTACCTTGAACTACAAAGCCAAAACCCATGTTGTCCGTTGCGGTAACTGTCTTTTCGAAGGCATGTTTGTATGCCAAATCCACGCTGAAGGTCTTAGTAAACTCGTATCCCAAACCTAAGGTTATGTGCTGTTCCGCAACTGCAGGAAAACCTATAAGGTTAAAGAAAGCCACATTAAAGTCGCTAAAAGGTACCGCAAAGTTTGGAATGTTATTGGCGTTCATGAGGTTCTTAGCGCCTCCCCTTATGGGAGATTTACCATAGTTGTAACCTGCCCTTAGAGCCAACTTGGGGATGGGTCTGTACTCACCACCAAGAGCTATCACCCATTGATCTTTCCACTGGAACTCTTTATAACCTTTTGCGTTTTTCCAATTTATCCACCTTATGTCCAATCCCACCTTGAGGTTCTGCATAGGTTTTACACCTACACCGAAGGCAAACTCCTGAGGTTGTGTAAGCTTGAGATCTTCAAACCTTCCGTCACCGTTGCTATCAAAAACCCTTTTATAGGTCATAGAGACTGGGCTTTGATAAGTCAAACCTGCAAAGACAAAATCGTTCATATCGTACGCTATACCTACCTGCGCACCTATACCGTAAGTTTGAGACTGTCCTCCCCCCGCATTCCAACAGTTTGTAGTGAAGGGTTGGCACATATTAGCTCCCATGTCCAGCGAGCCGTAGGCTATGTGTATCGCACCTGATATGGATATTGCATTATTTACTTTGTAAGCGACAGCTGAAATGATCCTCATGAACTGCAAGGTAGTGTGCATATTTGCAAGCAGAGGGTTCTTGTTCCTATAATCTACACCCATACCGGAAACACCAAAGGCACCTATACCGAAAGTGAGCTTATCGTTTATCTGGTGAACTATACCCACTTCAGGAACTACGAAGGTTTTAGCCTGGCTCGTTTCCTCTACAGGGGAAGGTGCTGGACCAAGAGGTGTTACGTTACTTTTACCTTTCACGTGAGGCATAAAGAGTATTCCGCCAAAGCTCAAATTAAAGCCCTTGTAGTAACTCATCCATGCTGGGTTTCTAAATATGGCATCTGTGGGACCTACCGGCATACCTACGCCTATACCACCCATACCTCTTGAAGCTGGTGATACTCCAATGAGGTTGTCTCCATTGGTAGCAAAGGAAAGCCCCGCTACGGAGAGAAGTCCTGAAAGCAAGAGAAACTTCTTCATCTTACTACCTCCCTTTTAGGTATTGACTCTTTACATTATAAGGGCAAAGTGTATTAAAATCATTCAACTTGCTTATAACGTTTTAAGCCAAATTTATATAATGGTATAAGAAATTCCTAAAAAAGCTGTTCTATGAGCATCACTTTCCTTTCCAGGCATTCTATAAGCTTCTGTAGGTCTGTCCTGTTTACAAAGTAAACTCTACCCCCTATGGGTACGTTCTCTTCCTTCATAGGTTTTATTCTTACATAACCGAGTTCCTTGCTCGCTATATAACCTGTTATGTATTCTGGATCGTCACTCCAGCATATTTCCGCTATAATACCGCAATGTATATTCTTTGTAGCTATAGCGAGGGCATCTACGAGCCTTTCCAGATAAACTTTTTTTATGCCTCTTTCCTTCAGAGCTTCTTTTACTGCGTTACGATTTCTCCAATCTATCCTTGTTGTCCTTATACCCCTTTCTTGATCAGGCTCAAGCCTTTCTCCAGTCTTTACATCCATAAGTACAGCACCTCTCATATTTCCACCCTTAGGGTTTGGTCCTTCACTTAGCAATTTCAACGCCTTTTTTGTTATCTCTTCACTTATACCCGCATCTTTCAGCTTTTTTATGACAAATTCGTGGGCTTGTGATACGTTCGCAAAGTCGTAACTTTTTATGGGAAGAGATTTGGGTATGACTTCAAGACTTTCAACTCTCTCAACGGTTATGACTATCTTGTCATACCTTTTTGGTCTTTTTAAAAGCTCAACAACTACCTTTTCAAGCTCGTAATGGGGAATTATCCTTTCTGCACCAGAAACGTGCCTTCCGTCAAGTTCTGCTCTCATCCTAACGCTACGCATGATCAGACAAGGAGCCTCTCTTCAACCCTAAACTGCAAAGCTTCGGATAGGTGATGTGTCCTTATGATCTCGTCTCCTTCTAAATCGGCTATAGTTCTTGAAACCTTTAAAAGTCTCATGTAAGACCTCCCGGTTAGGTTTAGTTTCTCCATAGCGTCACTTAAAAAGATCTTTGCATCTTTATCCATCAGGCAATATCTTTCCACATCCTTTTCACTCATTCTCCCATTGAAGAAAATAGGTTTGTTTTTGAACCTTTCCCTCTGGATGTCAAAAGCTTTTCGTATTCTCTCTCTAATTTGAGCTGATGTTTCACCACTTTTCATACCCAAAAGTTCCTCCTTATCCACGGGATCTACCCACACCTTGAGATCTATACGATCAAGTATTGGTCCAGATAACTTAGATTGGTAGTTTCTTATTTGTGATGGACTGCATGTGCATACTTTAAAGGGGTTTCCGTAATTTCCACAAGGGCAAGGGTTTATGGCTCCGACCAATAAAAACTGTGCAGGAAATCTTACTCTTCCGCCTACCCTGGTTATATTTACGTAACCATCTTCTATAGGTTGTCTGAGTACTTCAAGAGTTTTCCTGCTAAACTCTACCATCTCATCAAGGAATAGGATTCCTCTATGAGCTAAGCTTATCTCACCAGGCATAGGGAAAGTTCCACCGCCGATGAGGGCTACATCCGAAGCTGTGTGGTGTGGTGATCTGAAAGGTCTTTTCGTTATTAAAGCACTAGTCAAAAGCCCCGCTACACTGTATATCCTCGTTATTTCAAGCGCTTCTTCAAGAGTTAAAGGTGGCATAACTGTTATCATTCTCTTGGCAAGCATGCTTTTACCTGTACCGGGAGGTCCTATAAACAGTAAATTATGCATTCCTGCACAGCTGATCTCAACAGCCCTTTTTGCAAGGGTCTGCCCATAAACATCACCAAGATCCATCTCAAAGCTTTCACTGTCTTTGAGAAGGCTCTCAACATCCACCTTCACAGCCGGCTTTGTCCTTTCACCCTTCAAATACTCTACAAGCTCTTTTATACTGCTAAAACCGTAAACCTCTACCCCTTCAACTATACCACCTTCAAATACATTACTTTCAGGTACAAAGAACTTTCTGTATCCTCTTTCCTTTAAGGAAAGCACTATAGGTAGTACACCGTTTACCTTATTTATCTTTCCGTCGAGGGAAAGCTCACCTAATATCACCGTATCTTCAGGTACTTGCAACACATCCAGCGTCTGCAGTATGCCCACCGCTATGGGAAGGTCATAGAGTGTTCCCTGTTTTTTCAAGTATGAAGGCGAGAGATTCACCGTTATCTTTTTAGGAGGTATGGTATATCCGGCATTTTTTAAAGCGGACCTTACTCTATCCTTAGCTTCGTTTATCGCTTTGTCCGGAAGCCCAACTACAGCAAACTGTGGAAGTCCTGGAGCTACATCAATTTCCACATCTACCTCAAAGCCATCTATACCAAGCACGCCTCCGCTTTTTATCCTACAAAACATGGTTTAATTATAGTAGATAATACGCCAGGTGAGAAATTCTATACCAAACCCTTCAAGGCTTGCTTTAAGAAAATCTAAGGATAAAGTTTAAGGAAATAGAGTGATATTTTTCATCCTGCGAGCAGAGGTTGTGAGTTGAAAGATCTGACTGGCTATAGCTTTTTTTAGAAAGGGGATGCTAACATGAACCGATTCCTCACCCTGTGTACGCCTATGTACTCTTAAAGTTCTTCTATCCTTGAGCTATCTCAATGATTTTGCAGAACCTTCCCGAGAGCCTGCCCAAGGGCTTTAGAACCTCATAGTTTAAGCTTTCAGCTCCCGCGAAAACAACCCTGCCAAATATAAGGTCGTAGTTAAAAAGTTCCTCATGTTTTATAAGCACGCACTCAAGCCAAGCCTTTGCCTTAGCAACCCTTGGCACCTTTACCCTATAAGACCTTGCTTTTTGAATTCCCAAAGTCTCAAACTCGCTTATATGGGGCGGATAGTCTTCTGAGCTCTTCTTTACAAGCTCAAGAAACTCTTCAGAAACAAAATTTATAACAAACTCTTTTGTTTCCAATATGTTCCTGGCAGTGTCCTTCCTTCTTCCATCCTCTCTTTTGGAGACAGATATGATTACCACAGGCGGTTCGTCACACACCGCGTTATAAAAGCTAAAAGGAGCAAGGTTTGGGATACCCTCAGAACTTACACTTGAGACCCAGGCTATAGGTCTGGGGATCACCAAATTGGTAAGTACATGATAAGGGTCAAAACCTTCTGGATTTTCCATATCAAAAAGCATGCAATATAATATAAAATATCCCAAATTAAGGTTCAAGTTTGGCTAAAATCTCTCAACATACAATAAAATTTGCAAAAAAGGTAACGTTTTTATTATCTAATAAACGCATGAATGAACTTGACAATATATCTTTTTAGGTTTTATATTTTTGAACTTAAGGATTAACAGAATGAGGAGGTGTTCACAATGGAACTCTTAAGTTTCCTATTCTTTATTTCCCTTTTAATCCTTACAGGACCTCTTTTAGGACTCTATATAGCAAAAATCTTTAGCGGAAAACTCCTTCCGGGTGAAAGGTTTATATACAGGCTATTAAGAATTGATAAAGATGAAGAGATGGATTGGAAAACCTACGCTTTTAATCTCCTTGTATTTAACCTTATAGGTCTTATCGTTCTCTTTTTAATACTAATCTTTCAGAACTTCCTGCCACTTAATCCTCAGGGTTTTAAAGGGTTTCCCTGGGATTTGGCATTAAACACAGCGGTCTCTTTCGTTACAAACACCAACTGGCAAGCGTACAGCGGAGAGAATAGTGCAAGCTATATCTCACAGATGCTTGGATTTACGGTACAGAACTTTCTTTCGGCAGCTACTGGTATAGTGTTAGCGGTCGTAATGGCAAGAGGTATAAAGAGGACGGAAACTTCCTACATAGGCAACTTCTGGGTAGATATAACAAGAGCGACCCTCTATGTGCTTCTGCCTATAGCTTTTGTGAGTGCCTTTTTTTTGGTAAGTCAAGGAGTACCTCAGAACTTGGACCCTTATTTAAAGGTTCAGCTACTGGACCCTGCCATCAAAGGCAAGGAACAGACGCTGCCCATGGGACCAGTTGCCTCGCAGGAGGCCATAAAGCTATTGGGTACAAACGGCGGAGGCTACTTCGGAGCTAACTCCGCACATCCCTTTGAGAATCCCACTCCTCTCAGCAATCTCTTTGAGTCTCTTTTGATGCTTCTTATACCCTCGGCTATGCCCATTGCCTTTGCAAAGCTTACAGGGAGGAAAAAGTTCGGATGGGTAATATTCGGAGTGATGCTCTTTTTATTCTTTTCTGCTCTCTTGCTTCTTTATTACTTTATGTCTATGCCCCACCCTGATTTTGCGAGGATGGGTGTGGAAGGTCCGTACGTGGAGGGTCAAGAGACGCGCTTTGGCGTGTCTGGAAGTGCTCTTTTTGGAGCCGTTACAGACTCAGCCGAGACCGGAGCGGTAAATGGTATGTTTGACTCTTACCTTCCCTTAGCAGGTATGGTACTTATGCTTTTGATGGGTGTAAGTTCCGTCTTTGGCGGTGCAGGTATAGGTTTGGTCAATATGCTGGCTTATGCAATAATAGCCGCCTTTATAGGCGGTCTTATGGTAGGAAGGGTGCCGGAGTTTCTACAGAAAAAGCTATCACCCAGAGATATGTGGGCGAGCGTTGTGATAGCCTTTACCTCTACCGTGTTAGCTCTTGTCTTTACTTCCATAGCTCTTTATACCAAGGTGGGCACGAGATCTATTTTGAATGCGGGTCCTCATGGTATCTCAGAGGTCTTTTACGCATACCTTTCTACCGCCAACAACAACGGAAGTGCTTTCGCTGGTCTTGATGCAAACACACTTTTTTACAACCTTACCACTGCTTTTGTTATGTTTATAGCTCGCTTTATTCCCGTCATTATGTCAGTTTATCTTGCCGGTAGTTTTGCAGAGAAAAAGCAGGTACCTACAGGGCAAAGCCTCCAGCAGGAAAGCTTTACCTTTGCAGTATGGTTCATATTCATACTGCTCCTTTTAAACGTTCTTGGCTTCTTTCCAGTGCTTTCCATGGGACCCATCTTAGAGCATTTGCTGCTTTACGGAGGTTAAACTGTGCATAGGAAGGAACTTGTTTTAGAGGCACTAAAGGGCACCTTCGTAAAGCTAAACCCTATAGAGCTTAGATACAACCCAGTTATGCTCTCAGTGGAGCTGGGAGCCTTTCTGGTATCTGTAGAGTTTTTTTTGGCGCTTTTTGGAATAAAGAAGACACCTGTATGGTTTACAGGCTCTACCGCCCTTTGGCTGTGGCTCACCATACTCTTTGCCAACTTTGCCGAGAGCCTATCTGAGATAAGCGGTAAAGCTCGTGCAAAATCCCTAAGAAGCTATCAAGCCACGTTAAGTGCCAAAAGGCTAAAGGAAGCGGATTTTGAAAGCCTTTATGAAAGGGTAAGCTCTTCGGAACTTCGTAAAGGAGATTTAGTTCTTGTGGAGGAAGGAGACATAATACCAGGAGACGGTGAAATCCTAAAGGGAGCTGCCATGATAAACGAAGCGGTGGTAACGGGCGAGTCTGCTCCCGTCATAAGAGAGGCAGGGTCGGACCGAAACGCGGTAATCGGAGGTACGAAGGTGGTTGCAGGCAAAATAGTGGTAAAAATCACCGCAAATCCGGGAGAAACCTTTATAGACAAGATGGTATCTATGATAGAAGGTGCAAAGCGTAGAAAAACCCCTAACGAGATTGCTCTGGAGGTGCTTCTGATACTCCTAACTTTGGTCTTTCTGGTGGTAGTAGTAAACTCGTGGGTGCTTTCTAAGTATCTATCCAATTACAGCGGTCGGGGAGAGCCTATGTCTTTGACAGTTCTTGTAGCTCTCTTTGTCTGCCTTGCACCTACGACGATAGCGGCGCTCCTGCCTTCCATAGGCATAGCAGGTATGAATAGGCTCTTTAGGCACAACGTGGTAGCCCTCTCAGGACGAGCGATAGAAGCGGCTGGCGACGTAAATGTGCTTTTGCTTGATAAGACAGGCACCATAACCTTAGGGAATAGGATGGCAACAGAGTTTATCCCCGTAGGAAACCATAGGGAAAAGGAGTGTATACGGACAGCTATGATTGCCTCTATAGCTGATGAAACACCAGAAGGAAAGAGCATCATGGAGCTTTCTAAAAAAAGGCTCGGCGTTCGTTCAGAACAATTGCCAAAGAATGTGAAAGTTATCCCTTTTACACATGAGACGAAGATGAGCGGTGTGGAGATAGAGGGGCATGTATACTACAAGGGTGCCTTTAGTGCTGTCAAACAGTACCTTCAGAAGGCAGGAGGAACAGTACCTCACGAGGTAGAGGAGATAGTGGCAAAGGTGGCTATGAGAGGAGATACTCCTCTGGTGGTGCTGAAGGACAAAGAAATCGTAGGGGTGGTGGTGCTAAGGGACATAATAAAAGAGGGTATAAAGGCAAGGCTCGCGAAGCTAAGAAGTATGGGGATAAAATCCATAATGATAACAGGAGATAACCCATTTACCGCTGCGACTATAGCAAGAGAGGCGGGTGCGGATGATTTTGTGGCAGAGGCAAAGCCCGAAGACAAGCTAAAACTTGTAAAGAAGCTCCAACAGGAAGGCTACATAGTGGCTATGACGGGAGATGGCACCAACGACGCTCCAGCTCTTGCACAGGCTGATGTGGCGGTCGCCATGAACGCAGGCACGCAGGTAGCAAAGGAAGCGGCAAACATTATAGACCTTGATTCGGACCCTTCAAAGCTCTTAGACATAGTAGAAATAGGCAAAAGCATGCTCATAACCAGGGGAGCCCTTACCACCTTCTCTATAGCTAACGACATAGCCAAGTATTTCGTCATAGTACCCGCAGCCATAAGCTCTATATACCCACAGCTAAATGCCCTTAACATACTAAAGCTGGAAAACCCATACGTGGCTATACTCTCTGCTGTTATCTTCAACGCCCTTATAATACCTCTGCTTACACCCCTGGCTTTAAGGGGTGCCTTTTATAAGCCCCTTTCACCTAATAAGCTCTTCCTCTACAACCTTCTCGTTTACGGACTTGGAGGGGTAGTAGCACCCTTCATAGGCATATGGGTTATCTACTACGCAATATACTTTTTTGTGAGGTGAGACATGAGCGGATTTTTTAAGACCTTGAAAGTCTTTCTCCTGCTTTTTGTCATAACTGGAGTGATATATCCGCTTTTAACCACAGGCATAGCGTCCTTTATGTTTCGGGAGAAGACAAAAGGAAGCATAATCTACTATAAGGGAAAGCCAGTGGGCTCAGAGTTAATCGGGCAACCCTTTATAAGCGACTATCTCTTTTGGGGCAGACCCTCAGCGGACAACTACGACCCTCTCAACAGTGGTGGTTCAAACCTTGCGCCCACAAATCCAGAACTTTACAAACAGATAAAAGCGAGGATAGAAAGGCTAAGGAATAGCGGTATAAAAGAGAAGATATCCTCCTATCTTGTCTTCTCCTCCGGGAGCGGGCTTGACCCTCACCTTCCACCTGAAGCTCTGCTAATTCAGATACCTCGTATCTCCGAAAGGACAGGTCTTTCTAAGGATGAGTTGGAAAGGCTGGTAATTAAGAACACAGAAGAAAGAAGTTTTGGCTTTTTTGGTGAAAGAAGAGTAAACGTTTTGAAGCTCAACTTAGACCTTTTAAGCCTCTTGGAAAGCCATGGTAATAGAAGACTACCCTGAAGAAAGACCTCTGCCCGAAGAGCTGTTAGAGCTTATAGAAACGGAAGCAGAACCACAGGTAGGAAGGGGCAATTTTATTGTCTATCTTGGATATGCACCAGGGGTTGGAAAGACCTATTCCATGCTGTACGATGCTCATCTATTAGTGGCTGAAGGTAAGGATGTGGTGGTGGGATATGCGGAAACCCACGGAAGACCAGAAACGGAAGCTCTACTTAAAGGTCTTGAGGTTATACCCTCCATCGTGGTTGAATACAAAGGTTTAAAGATAAAGGAGGTAGATTACGACAGGATAATAGAAAGAAAGCCTCAAATCGTTATAATAGACGAGCTTCCGCATACAAATCCACCAGGCTTTCCTGAAGAGAAACGTTATCAATCCATCCAGAGGGTGCTTAAGGCTGGCATAGATGTATGCACCGCTATGAACGTCCAACACTTAGAAAGTCTTAAGGATATTGTGTATCAGATATGTGGGGTAGAGGTAAAGGAGACTATCCCAGACCCATTCATAAAGGGTGCGAAGGAAATAAAGCTTATAGATCTTCCTCCGGAAGAGCTGTTAAAGAGGTTGAGGGAAGGAAAGGTTTACGTTAGGGATATGGCAGAGGAAGCCATTAAAAGGTTCTTCAAACTAAGCAACTTGATAGCTCTGAGGACCCTTGCCCTTAGGGTGCTTGCAGACCAGCTTGACCAGACATTAAAGGAATATCTTCGCAAACGCGGTGTATCAGGTCCCTTAGGATTGAAGGAGAAGATACTTGTAGGCATATACGCTAGTCCTTACGCTTCACATTTAGTAAGAAAAACCTATGGACTGGCTTCGGAGCTTGGAGGGGTTGAGTGGGTAGCTCTGTATGTGGAAACCGAGAAAGCAAAAAGCTTTACAGAGGAAGAAAAAAGGTGGCTAAGGGAGGCAATGGAAGTTACCCAAAAATTGGGTGGAAGGGTAGAGGTAGTGAAGGGCTACTCTGTAGCCCGAGAGATAATAAAATACGCCAAAAAGGAGAACGTAACCAAGATAATTCTTGGAAAACCCAGAAGGGAAGGTGCGCTCAGAAGTACCATATACAAAGAAATTATTCTCCAAACGGAAGGCATAGACATATACCTTATAGCGCCAAAAGGTGGTGTGAAGGAGCCGAGGGTAAAAAGAGAGGGGATCATATTAAGCTTTTTGAATATGGTTAAGAAATTTTGGAGTGGTCTGCTTCCTAAACACAAATTTCACAAATAGTTTATATTTTATACTTTTATAATTTCCGTAAGCGGAGGTTTTTGGTATGGTAAAGAAAGGAGCTGATATAGTTATAGAGACTTTAAAAGAGGAGGGCGTTGAGTACATATTCGGGCATCCCGGCGGTGCAATAATGGAGGTTTATGACGCTCTTTACAGAGATGGAACTATAAAACATATACTTACTAGACACGAACAAGGTGCAGGACATATGGCTGAAGGTTACGCAAAAGCCACTGGAAAGGTGGGAGTTGCCATGTCCACATCAGGTCCTGGTGCTACCAATTTAGTAACCGCTATAGCTGATGCATACATGGATTCAGTTCCTGTAGTTTTCATAACCGGACAGGTACCAACCCATCTTATAGGTAACGATGCCTTTCAAGAAGTGGATATAGTAGGCATAACAAGACCTATAACCAAACACAACTTCTTAGTAAAGAGGATAGAAGACCTACCTCTCATACTTCGGCAAGCTTTTTACATAGCTAAGACGGGTAGACCTGGACCAGTTTTGGTGGATATACCAAAAGATATAACACAAAAACTTTCCCAAGTGGAGATGCCTTCATTGGAAGAGGTTAAAAACTCACTACCCGGATACAAACCCCATGTGGAAGGAAATATACAGCAGATAAAGAAAGCCGTAAGACTAATAGCGGAGGCAAAAAGACCAGTTCTTTACGTTGGAGGTGGAGCAGTTCAAGCTGAGGCTCAGGCGGAGCTTTTAGAACTCGCCGAACTTATGAGTATACCCGTTACTACAACAAACATGGGTAAAGGCTCCTTTCCAGAGCTTCATCCCTTAGCTCTTCACATGCTCGGTATGCACGGTACATACTATGCAAATATGGCGGTTTATCACTCGGATCTTCTTATAGCTGTAGGTGCAAGATTTGATGATAGGGTAACTGGAAAGATAGAGGAGTTTGCACCTCAAGCTGCTATCATACACATAGACATAGATCCCGCTTCTATATCCAAAAACATAGTGGTGGATGTACCAATAGTAGGTGATGTAAAAGTGGTTCTCAGAAAGCTCATAGAGGAGATCAAAAAGGAAGGTATGAAAGTCCTCTTTCCCGAAGATAGGCAAAAGTGGATAGGACAAATAGAAAAGTGGAAAAAACTCCACCCACTGACTTACAGAAACTCAGATAAGGTGATAAAGCCACAGTATGTTATTGAAGAAATATGGAAGGTTACAAAGGGTGAGGCTATAATAGCTACTGGTGTAGGACAGCATCAAATGTGGGCTGCTATGTTCTATAAGTACTCCTACCCAAGACAGTTTATAAATTCCGGCGGATTAGGTACTATGGGTTTTGGTCTACCTGCAGGTATCGGAGCCAAGATAGGTAGACCGGAGAGAGAAGTTTTTGTAATAGACGGTGACGGCTCTTTCATGATGACTATGCAGGAGCTTGTGACCGCTGTGCAGTATCGTGTACCTGTAAAGATAGCTATAATAAATAATGGATACTTAGGTATGGTACGTCAGTGGCAGGAACTGTTTTACGAAAAGCGATACTCTGAAGTGGATCTGAGTGTACAACCGGATTTTGTAAAGCTTGCGGAAGCATGCGGTGCAGTAGGTTTCAGAGCAGAAAAGCCTTCTCAAGTGAGGGAAATACTTGAGGAAGCCATGAAGATACAGGATAGACCAGTTGTGTTAGATTTCCACGTAGATAGAGAGGAGAATGTGCTTCCCATGGTGCCTGCGGGTAAGTCTTACAAAGATATGATACTGGAAGATGGCAAAAAGGGTATTGAGGCTGATACTATGTACCTCGTAGGATAATGGAGGTTATAAAATGAGTGATACCATAGGAAAGTCTGATGTAACGACTGTAAAGGCACCGGCTTTAAGGGAGATTAAAAAGGGTACTGTCAGAAAACATATAATAACTCTGCTTGTAAGAAACGAGCTTGGTGTTCTTGCAAGAATAGCCACATTAATAGCTGGTAAAGGATACAACATTGAAGGTTTATCTGTAGGTGAGACACACGAGAGGGGTCTTTCCCGTATGACCATTGAGGTAATAGGTGATGATGTAGTGATAGATCAGGTGGTAAAACAACTGAGAAAGCTCATAGATACTATACGGGTGAGGGATCTTACCGATCTGCCACACATAGAGAGGGAGTTAGCCCTCGTAAAGATACACACATCAACGCCCAGAGCAAGGGACGAAGTACTGAGAATAACGGAGATATTCAGAGGAAGGATAGTGGATGTATCTCAAAGTACTTACACGGTTGAAATAACTGGTACGGAGGACAAAATAAACGCTTTTTTGGAACTCGTGAGACCTTTCGGTATAATGGAAATGGCAAGAACGGGGAAGGTGGCTTTAAGGAGGGAAATGGCAAGTAGCGAGGAGGACTAACATGGAGGTGGTTTCTTACGAAAAACCTTATGAAGAGGTAAAAGATACACCACTGGGCATTTTTGTATTTGAGGAAGACTTCGGAAACCTGCGGTACGTTGGTGCCTTTGCAGAAAAGATAGAGAATATATTGAAGGCTGAGAATTTCAAAGGGAAGGAGGACACGATTATAAAAATACCCTTGCTTGAAGATGATACGGTGAGAACCTTTTACATAATTGGTCTTGGCAAAAAAGACAAAGCAGGTTTTGACGAATATAGAAGAGCTGGAGCCATTTTCGTCAAAAGACTAAAAAAGGACAAAATTTTGTCAGCGTGTGCGTATGCTGGAGATAGATTAGATTACAAGAGGAGCAAAGCGATAGCGGAAGGTCTCCTTTTGGGAAATTACAGCTTTGAAAAATACAAAAGCAAAAAGGATGAGGAATATACCAGCGTGCAGAAGGTGAACCTTTATGGCGGGTACGAAGAAGGAATAAGGGTAGGTAAGATCTTTGCAGATGGGCAGATTTTCGCAAGGGATCTCGTAAATGAACCTGGCAATGTAATAAACCCTTTAACGCTCGCACAGATAGCTCAGGATCTGGCAAAGGAGTACGGTCTTGAGTGCAAGATATACGATGAAAAGCAGATACAGGAGATGGGTATGCACGCTTTATGGAGCGTTGGTAAGGGTTCTGCTACACCTCCAAGATTTATACACATCATTTATAAGCCTGAAGGCGAACCGAAGGATAAAATAGCCTTGGTGGGGAAGGGTCTCACCTTTGATAGTGGTGGACTAAATATAAAGACTGGTGAGTATATGAGAACCATGAAAATGGATAAATCGGGTGCATGCGCTGTGCTTGGTATTATGAAGGCACTCGCCTTGTTAAAACCGCAGGTAGAAGTCCATGGTATAATAGGCGCTGCGGAAAACATGCCCAGCGGTAGCGCATACAGACCCGATGACATAATAAGGACTATGAGCGGGAAAACCATTGAAGTAGATAATACCGACGCTGAAGGTAGGATTACCCTCGCCGACGCACTCCATTATGCTTCCAACTTGAAGCCTACATATATAATAGATATGGCAACACTTACGGGAGCTTGTATAGTTGCTCTTGGTGAGTACACAGCCGGACTCTTTACAAACGACGATGCTTTTGGAGATAAACTTTTGGAGATATCACGGGAAACTGGGGAGAGAATGTGGAAGCTTCCCATGGATGACAAAAAACTCAGAGAAAAACTCAAAAAGTCAGACGCGGATATCGTGAACACGGCGGGAAGATATGGAGGAGCCATAACTGCAGCTATGTTCCTTGAAGAGTTTGTGAGTGAAGGTATAAAGTGGGTTCACCTTGATATAGCAGGTCCAGCATACTTGAAAGAAGAATTCGGTTACTACTCTAAGGGAGCTACAGGCTTCGGGGTAAGAACCTGTCTTGAATATATTCTAAGCATAGACAAGGGGACGTAGCTCAGTGGGAGAGCGCCTGCATCGCAAGCAGGAGGTCGGGGGTTCAACTCCCCTCGTCTCCACTTTGAATCTTAGTATGAAGGAGCATCTGTTACATCTTCCACTAATGGAGAAGGCATATTATAATTCCTATATTTGAGCGGGTGTGGCGGAACTGGCAGACGCGCGGGACTCAGGATCCCGTGGAGGCAACTCCGTGAGGGTTCAACTCCCTCCACCCGCACTCATACTTACATCGCCAAACTTTGTTAATCTACTGACCATCACACTGCTGACAAAAACAACACCGGAGTGTTTGTTGAGGAAAGGCGTTATCCCCTCAAGCACAACCTCCACCAACTTCTCAGGCATTACAGATACTATCATAACCAGAGTATCCTCCTCATTGAAAAGTAGGTGACCTTCGTGAAAACCGTGACTTCCCTTACCAGATAAGTTATGTATTATGGTGTAGCCACTCACTCCTGCTCTTTCAAGAAGATCAATGACAAATTCTAAATCTTCGCCTTTTACTATAACTTCTACCTTTTTCATCTCGTAAAGGTTTATACTCTTCATACTTGCACCTCCATATTTTTTAGATATTCAATCCAAGCTCCTTGAGAGTATCTATAAAAAGCTTTTTCTTCTGGGTCAAAAATTACAACATTTATCCACTCGTTTTGCATAAGTTCCCTTATCTTTCTTATTCTATTTAAAATGCCTTTTGCAAACTCAAGAGGCGCTTCTATAACAAGTGTAAGCCTTACTGGTATGTGGAATGGTCTTCCTTCCTTCAACACCGTTTGAGATGGCAAGCCTATTCTCAGGTCGCTGAAATTTCCAGTCATAACGCCTATTCTTCCAACCACATTGTGATAAACCTTGCTACCGCTACCGTATGTCTCGTTATCCACTGTTGAAAAATAATATTCTGAATTTATCCATTGACCTACAATCGCTGGACCCGATAGTATATTCTCCAACAAGAAGCCTTTTCTATCAACGCTGTAATCGTAAGAGTGTAAAAATACCCTTCCACCAAAATCGGAAAGCTTTGTAATACTCCTCCTGCCTATTATGAAGGCGTAATTTCCGGAAAGACCCCATTCCGGTCTTACTTCCGACCAGTCGTATGCTTTTGTATACACTTCCTTCTCACTTTTTGCTTCTAAGGATATTGCTCTCTCTTGTGCTGTCAATCTTTTTACTTCCTCAAGGTCTTTTTTGATCCTGTCAAGAAGAGGTATATAGCGTGCAGGCATAAATTCAAGGTCATAAAGCGTAACCTCGTCGGTAGTTGTGTTGTGAACACCTGGGATAAATACTGTATCATCAGGTATATCAAGTCCATGCTTCTGAGCCATTATCCGTCTTACAGCAGGGTCGTTCGCCATGATGCAGAAAATTCTCGCATTGTATATTCCAGAAGATCCACCGCAGGCACCACAGTCCAGAGCAGACTCGTAAGGATTGTTTTCTGACCTGCTTTCGTGTCCAAGCACTAAAACGATAGGGGCAAAGTCCTTAACCAAACCTATGCTTTTGAGAGCTGTGGAGATAAGAAATGCCTGCTCTTCCTTTGTAAATCCTACACTCCTAAGTCTTTCTTTGAAAATCTCCACAAAGCCTCTGTCTACTCTGTACTTTTCTCTGAGTAATTTAACAACACTTTTGATATCTTCAGAGACTTCCTCTTCGTGGTTTAGACAAGCTTCAAACACTCTTTTAATAGTATTGTGGTCTATATTTTTCAAGCCAACTTCTTCTTTGAGCACATTACCTATGAGGTTTGCATAGTAGGTAAAAAGGATTTCTTCTATCTCCATTTCAGAAAGCTTATTTACTATTATGGAAGTTTTAGTGTGTGTATCCCATAAGGAGTCTTTAAATCTTAAGTACAGTTGAGGGAGGAAGGTTTTCCCTACAAAGTCAAAACCAAAAGCAAAACCCATCATTTCAACTGCAACGAAGGGCGCAAGTATATGGTCTTTTACGCCGTGCAGAACCTCACTTGCAGCCTCTGTCCTCTCTATACCCTTCTTGGTGTAAGGGACCTCAAAGGCTACATTTCTCGGCGTTACTATCACAGGGCATAGGAATTCTTCGTGACCCTTATCTAAATTTACCAAAGCCACAGGCACACCAAAAAAGCCTGCAATACCAAAGGTTTGATAGTTGCCTGCCTTCTCAAAGTGTCTTCTAAACCTTTCCGAACGAACGTCTATGCAAAAGAAGGCTTGTGCGAGAGGTTTTTCTTCACTCTTTTCTGTACTCAAAGACTTCACAAGTGTTTCAATATGAGTATCTTCAAGAGCTTTCAGATAAATATATCCCTCCTCCTTTTTAAATTTTTCGTAAACTTTCACAAGCTCCAGCACTTGACTGGAAGTAAGACTATCCACATCAATTCCCAACTTTTTGAGCCATTTTTGTAAAAAGAGGTGGTAGCTTTTTGCAAATATCTGAGCCTTCAGATTTACGTAATCCAAGATGCCATTTTCAGGATGGCGTAAGTATCTTTTGGAGTCTTCGGCTAATTGCGGTGGGCAGGTTTTTGTGCTGAACTGATACATAAGGTAAGCTCTGTATTCTTCCTTTCTTAAAAACTCCTCAAGTCCTAAGTAGGTAGGTTTGAAAGGTAGGTCTTTCTTAACTGCATCTATTACCGACTTAGCTATAAGGAGTCTTATGGCGGTATAATCCACCGTATCAACAGGATGAACCTTTTGCCAGTAGTAGTATTTATTTTGAGACCTCCACTTTATAAAACCTGCTATACCTTTTAGCCTTGAAAGTTCCAAGCTTATGTAGCCTTCCCAAAGAGATTCGGGCAGTTCAAAGGATTTCAGAACATGATCAATAGCTTCTTCCGGCTCTTCAAAAGCTTCTACCATAAGCTTGAGATTTCTTCCCGTCCAAAGGAGGAACCTGAGATTCTTTTTTGCCAATTCCCTCCATGCCTTGTATAAGCCCACAGTCCTTATAGGCATATCTATAGTAGACTGTCCCTCGTCCAAAAAATCAAAAGCGGTTTTTATCGTAAGCTCATCTATGGTTCTGTCCAAATCCTTTCCAGTAAGTTGTTTGATTATATCTTGGAGAGTGTGTTTTACACCTACGCTCAGAAAAAGCTCTCTACATACCTCTGAAGGGTTTTCCGTGAAGTGTTCGCACAGCTTAGTAAAGATATCCTCCCGGATCTTTCCCTTGTAAAGGAGGTTCAGAGCAGGACCGTTTAAATCATCAGAACTGAAAAGGACAAATAGTAAGTCCTCGTAAGGCAGATTTTCCTTTATCTCCAATGATGATAGGAAATTCTTTATGTGGTTTCTAAGAAAGTTTTCCTTTATGTATCCTTTTTTGTAAAGATACCTGTAGTCTTCCCTTCTGAGATAGCCCCTGCCTCCAAAGAGAAGCTCTCCATCCTTTACAGCTTCTTTAAAGTTTTTATGCTCAAACCCCCTGAGGGGATTACGAGTTATGAAGGTTCTCATGGGCCAAAAGTAGGCTATAGGCTCTGAAGCTATATTCACAAGCGATCTAATATAAAGTTTCCTGCCTTTTTCCATACTACTTCCTCCATAAGATATCTATGTAATAAATATCTTCTCTGGGTTTGCCGTAAAGCAATCTGCACAATGAGTTTGTAATTGCAACTCCAAACAAGAACCATCCTAAAATGAGAAGGAGTAGTGGTAATACAGATACCTTCAAAAGAGCCTCAAAAAGTGTGTAAAAGGTGGGCATAGGTGGTATAAGGCAGGCGTATAGGGATACAAGTATCAGAAGGAGTGAAAAGATGGGCATCTTTTCTATAAAACCACCTGCGTATTCAAAACTTGCATTTCCGAAGACTTTCTTAAGATAAATGCTGAGTAAGTATACAAAAAGCGAAGCTATAGCGGTTATAATAAAATGTTCTTTCCCTACTATCCACACCATACTCACAAGTGCGGGATAAAGCTCGGCGGTCATATCCTTAAAAGTCTGGCTTGATATAGCCCTAAGTGAGTGTAAAAACATCGTAAAACCAGCAAGAGCATAGAAGAAGCCCCAAGAGGGTATATCAAAAACTTGAAGGGTAATAAAGCCCATCGTAAGAATTAGAGGGTACAGTCCATAGTTTCTGATCAGGTAAGAGGTCAAGAGACTAATAGGGAATATGGGAACAAAAAGCGCAAGAAGGATTACCTCAAAGGGAAAGCCCTTAGAGATGTTTCCTACGGAGTAAAAGGCATACATAGGCATTGCGCCAATAGTCGCCACAGAAACAGCACGCGCCAACTTATGAAAGCTCTCGCCCACAAGCCTGTATATATCCGGGAAGTAGAGTTCCCTTGATAGATGAGCATAAAGGCTTAAATGAAGTCTGATAGGTTTTTCCTTGTCGGCATAATATATGAGTACCCAACCTGAAAGAACGAGTATTAAACTGAGAATAATGCCAGCGAAGAATACTGGAATATTGGAAAAAGCCCTTTCAAAAATCATAGTTTGAAGGTTTTCGTAAGGATATATCCATGTTTGCAAAAGTTGTCCAGCAAGAACATACACGCTTAAAAGAGCAAGGAGGGAAATAGCACCCGCAAAAGCTGTAAGAAAAGGCTTTTCCCTGCCAACTTTAAAAAGGTTAAGTAATATCTGGGCTGAGGTTACCCACCCAAAGAAAAGAAGAACAAGCGGAGCTTTGTATTTGAAGATATCCTTTTCAAAAGCGAAATGGGTAATAAGCACTAGAAGGAGTGGCACAAACACAGTTATAATGATGTAAAGAATCACAGGTATCTCTTTGTGATGAATTTCCTTTTTTACCAAAGCATCGTACACTTCATCCCTTGGAATGTTTGTATCTTTCCTCGCTTCGTGTATGACTCCTCCCGAAGATAAAAAGAGCGTTGCCTTGAATATGCCGTGCGTTATCATGTGATACACCGCAAGGGCAAAAGCACCAACACCTATCTCCATCATCATGTATCCCATCTGCCCTACGGTAGAGTATCCGAGAGCTTTCTTTACATCATTTTGCATAAGCATAAGCATAGAGCCCAGTATGGCTGTCACTATCCCCACAAGGAAAGATATGCTAAGTCCGTACTGGTCGTGTGGAAACAGAAAAGAAAACCTGTTTACCAAAAAGGCTCCGGCGTTTACGATACCTGCGTGCATTATGGCAGAAACAGGGGTAGGTCCCTCCATACTATAAACGAGCCAGAAATGGAAAGGGATCTGAGCGGACTTTATTAAGGCACTAAGCACGACAAGTAAGGTTACGATCCACAGTTCCTGTACTGGCGTTCTTTGTGTAATTTCAAGAAGCTCACTAATACTAAAGGTACCGTAGAGTTTGTAAAGTATAAGTATTGCTAAGAGAAGAGGAATGTCGGCAAGCCGGTGAGTAAATAGAGCGGTCTTTCCAAAATATATAGCTTCGTACCTCTTATGATTGTGAGTTAAAAGTAAATAGAGTATTACCCCCATCAGGTGCCAGGAAGTGAAAAGCAAAAGTGTATTATCTGAAAGCACAAGGAGGAGAAGGACAAAGGTCAAAAGGTCAAGCAATACAAAGAACCTCTTAAAACCTGTCTCATCCTTCATATAGTTAATTGAGTATTTGTGAATTACTAAACTAACAAACAGTATGTAAGCTGTGAGCAAGCTACCAAGTCCATCAAACCTCAACAGGTGTATATGTACCTCACCTTTTGCAGAAAAAAGAACGTACAAACTTATCAAAAAGGAAACACCCACAAATAGAGTACTCAATCTTGCGTAACGCTTTCCATTAACAAAGGGTGAAAACAATATACTCAAAAAAGAAGTTAATAATACAGCATACTCAAACATCTTCTTCCTCCTTGACCTTGCTTACTCAGTTGGAAGAACTTACGATCACCACAAAAGATTTACCTTCATAGTCGGGTATAGTATAGCTCATATCTATACTACCAAAAGCGTAATTAACAACAACTGGAGCCGGAGATTCCCTCAGCCTTACTATACCCTTTGCCCTTATTACATCTTTTGATAGACTCTCTATAAACTGCATAAAATTTTCGTACTCTATAGGTTCTTCAAAGTAACGTATCTCCTGCTTAAGATTGTGTTCGTGAGATTCTTCTTCTTTGATGGAAATTCTTTCTTTCAGTGTAAAAATGCCCTCAAACACCTCAGGTGGGAGTTTGCCGTGAGTGGTTCTGTAGAGTCTAAAATCTTTAAAGATTGGCTCACCTGTAAAGAAGTTCTTAAGTCTGTAGAAATGCCACAGATTGATGACTTCCTTTTCTATATTTTTTAAGATCTCACCTTCCACAAGATCCGTCTTGTTGATAACAAGCACGTTAGAGCTTCCTATCTGGTGTCTTGCAGTGCTTTCCTTACTGTATTTTTCAAAGTTAAAAGCATCTATGAGACATAAAACACCTTCAACTGTACAACCAAGGCTTTGCAGACTTATTATTACGGGAAAGGGTTCTGCTCCACCTGAGGTTTCAACAAAAAGTAGTTCAGGATCGTACTTTTGTTTTATCTCGGAAAGGGCTTTTTCAAACTCGGAATGCAAAGTACAGCATATGCATCCTTCTGGAAGCTCTATAACTTCGGAATAAGCGTTTTTAAGTATCTTACCGTCCACCCCTATCTGTCCAAACTCATTCACTATCAATGCCACCCTTCTTCCAGAGAAGAACTCTCTCACAGAATTCAAAAGAAGTGTAGTCTTTCCACTTCCCAAGTAGCCCGTAATTACGAAGGCTGGAAGCATTAGCTACTCTCCTCCGTATTCTACCGAGTCTATCTCCTCCATGAACTGCTGGATTTGAAAGGATACAAAATTAGCCAAATCCTTTACATCCTTTTCCCAATACTCTGGGTCTATGTCTATTTCCTTCTCATACACATCGTGCCCTTCTATTACATATTTCACCTTTATGTATGGATACTTTCTAACCTCACAACCTTCATCTACATCGTTGGGAAAGCACTGTTCAATGTCAAGGTCTGGGTTCACCATATCTCTCTTTATCTCTTCAGTCAGTTGCTTAAATTTCTCCTCTACCATACTTAATCTCCCGCGGTCATCATAACCATCTGTATGCAGTTCCTTTTGAGTAAGTCCGAGCAAACATATACGCATATGGCACAGCCTTTACACCTTGAGTAATTAACCCATGCCACATGCTTTGAATCATGATACATCAAAGTGTTCGGCTCAGGACAGAAAAGCACACACTGCTTGCAGTTATACTTGGCACAATCCATTTCGTTTACATCCGCAACATAGTACATACCTCAGATAACCTCCTGAAATAAAATTAAACCGTATAAGCTTCCTCTTCCACCCAGCCCCTTTCTTCGGCTATCCTGAAGGCTTCCCTTATCACCTGCATGTTCTTTTCCAGAAGCTCCATCTTCTTCTTGAACTTCTTCTCTATGGCACTATCCAGAGCCGTAGTTCCACCAGAAGCCACAAAGGTGTTTCCTAAAAACCTTTCTCTTACCGCCTGCTCTATATGGTCAAAGCCTACAAGCCTAGTTATGCCAAAAAACAGTCCTATCATTGCCATGTTTGTGGCAAGCTCCGTTCCCGCAATATCAAGGGCAAGCTTTGTGGCTGGGAACATATAAACCTTGGTATTAAGCTCGTTGAGGATTTTCCAATCTTCCTCGGGAATTATATCAATGTCTGTGTTTATTATAACCGTCCCTTCTTCCTTAAGTCCAGAGTAAAAGGGCATGGTGTAAGACTTTCCGTGAGTGATGACCTGAGGGTGGTAAATCATGATAACATTCGGATAGACCACTTCACCCACCTCATATATGGGCTGGTCTGAAACCCTCACATAGGCTTCCACCGGTGCCATCCTCTTTTCAGAACCGAAGAAGGGAACAAGGGTAGCATATTTGCCTGCTGCGGACATGGCATTTCCTAAGATGTGGGCGGAGGTGACCACCCCCTGCCCACCAACGCCGGCTATTCTAATGTTATACCTCTTCATGCCTTAACCTCCTCCGGCTTTCTCTCTATCTCTTCAAAGAACTCTTTCACTTCGTCCGTCATCCACTCGTAAAAGCCAAAGTCCTGCTTTTCTCTTTTTCTTGCATCCTCAAGCACCTTTTCTGTGGGTATGGAGTATTCAATGTTGCAGGAGGTATAAGCATGTATGAAGGTGGGACCGAAGTGCCTTGCGGCGAGTATAGCCCTTCTTATGGTTTTGGCTATCCTCTTGGGATTTGTGGGAGCCAGCTTTGCCACATAGACACAGCCGGCGGTCTTTGCCAGCTCCACCGCGTTTATCTTGTCAAACTGTTTTCCTTTCGGTGCCATCTTTAACTGCACACCTTTAGGAGACATACCGCTCTCCTGCCCTCCTGTGTTTCCGTAGACTTCGTTGTCCACCATTATGGTGGTGAATTTCTCACGCCTGAACCAGGAGTGCATGGTCATACCAAAGCCTATGTCTATAAGACCACCATCCCCTGCTATAACCACAACATCCTTGACCTTATCGGGGAACCTAATGGTTAAAGCCCTCTTTAGACCGGAAGCCACCGCGTTGGTATCTCCGTAATTTCCGTATATGAAGGGAACCGCCGCCTGAGATAGAGCAAGCCTTGCGCATCCTGCTGTGCCTATAACAATGGTGTCTTCTGGGTTAGGAAGTGCTGCGTAGAAGACCCTTATGAAGTATGCCATGAAACAGCCTGCGCACATGGGATGCTCTTCTACAAGCTCTTTGAACTGTCCGAGCATCTGCACATCTATCTGCTTGCCAAACTGCCCATACTGGACTAAATCCACATAGTCCTTCGGCATGTATTTTTCAAAACCTGGTGAAATCCTTACATACTCCAAGCCCATGATAGAACCTCCTTTAAGTTTTTATACAACTACCTTCTTTTCCTTCTTTATACCAAAGGCGGAATAAACCTTTTCCATGATAAGCTCCACAGGTAGGGTCATACCACCATATACCCTTGGACCACCGATTACCTTGTGGTTGTCGGGTATGGTAGCCTTTACTTCCTTTGCAAGCCAGCCTACAATGTTGTGCTCTGGCACTATGACCGCCTTTGCCTTGGAAAGCACTTCTCTTATTTCTTTTTCGGGGAAGGGTCTTATGGACTTGACCTTTACAAGTCCCACGTTCAGACCTTCCAGCTGGGCATACCGAACCGCTTCCCTTCCTTGAGCTGCTGCACATCCGGAAGCCACTACAAAAACCTCCGCATCTGGATTTACCACTTCTATAGGTCCTCCAAGGTACTTGTATATATATTTCATAGCCCTCACATTTGAAGACCAAACCTCCTGTTGCCAGACTGCGTGTATAAGGTAACTCATAAAGTTAGACTTCTGAACGGGGGCATCCCTCTGAATCCTTGCGGGCGGTATCTCACAGTCGGTGGGAGGCACGGGCGCCTTGTAGGGGTCTCTGGGCGGGAGCTTCATGTCTTCAGGCGTCATATTCACATAGCCTTTCGCGTGAGTTACGAAAAAGCCCTCCGTGCATACAGCTATGGGTATATACACATCCACCTTTTCAGATATGACAAAGCTGGCAAGGGTAAAGTCAAAAACATCTTGCTGGTTTTCCGCATGAAGAACCACCATTCCACAGTTAAGCAGGTATGCTATCTCCACATTGTCTGGCTGTATGGAAAGGGGTGCATTCACAACCCTTGTTAAAACACCAAGAACCGCAGGTATTCTATGACCGGGCCAAGAGGCTATAGCTTCAATACCTCTAAGCAGTCCTGGTCCTGAGGTGGCAGAAAAGGCTCTTGCTCCGCCCCTTACCGCACCCGCTATGGCAGACATGGCACCGTATTCTTCTTCTGCTCTATAATAGTCTTTTAAATAGCCCTGAGCCCATATATCTCCTACAAGGTGCATCACTTCAGACTGGGGTGTGATGGGATAGGCTATGGCTATATCCACATTGGCACGTTTTACCGCTTCTGCCATAGCTTGGGCTCCCGTTATAAACTTTCTCTCTCTTGGTGCTTCTAAAAGAAGCCAATCTGCATCTACAACCTTTTGTTCCGGCATGATACTACCTCCAACTTTTATTCACTTTCTGTGACATGCTCACCCCTTCTGGGTATGAGCAGATAAGAGTACTCTCCGTAGTCAAGGACGGAAAGGGTTTGATATTCTTCTTTTGGCAGTGATGGATTTTCAGGTGGAAGCTTTGGCTCCCACTTTATTCCAAGCTCTTCCCTTACCTTAACTAAAACGTCCTTAAACTTCCTTATCTCTTCAGCATGCGCATCCCTTATGGACACCATGGCGTCCTCGTGTCCCATCTCCGCACACAGGGCTATGGTAAAGCAGTTCGTTCCTGCTCTTATCATTCTTAAGGATAGGTTTGCATAGTGACAATGAATCCCCACGAATATAGCCGCTTCTATCTTGTTGTGAAGTATGGTAAGGTTTGGATGGTTCGGGTTTATTTCCGCCTCCGGGTCTATTTTTGGATATTTGGGTCTGTAGTCGGGCATGGGTATTATCCTGCAATTGGGGATTTCCATAGCGAGTTCAAGCACTGCCTTAGCTTTTTCCATGGCGCCGGCGTTCCAGCCCCAGAGTATTAGAGGACCGGGGAATATGGTGGGGTTTCTACGAGTGAGCATCGCCTTTGCCGCTTCTCGCATAGCAATCTCTTCATCAACTATCTTTCCATAGAGAAGCGCCTTGCCGGGAGGTGGTAATTCCACACCCTCAAAAGCTGGCGGTGTGGGTATATAACCTGCCGGTCCTGGAACTACTTCCATAGGCATTCTTTACCTCCTTGCTTTTGGATTATCAAAAAATTAGCATGTACTAAAGGGTTGTCAAGTGGAAAACTTATGATATTTATCGTAATGATTTATATCTGGTAAAATATTACTTACTTTTTAAATTATTCTCTGTTAGGAGGTAACTTATGGCATTTGATTTGACCATCAAGATTGGTGGCGAAGGTGGTGAAGGTGTCATCTCAGCAGGAGATTTTTTAACAGAGTCTGCAGCGAGGGCTGGTTACTATGTGGTTAACTTTAAGAGCTTTCCAGCCGAGATAAAGGGTGGATATGCTCAATCCACAGTGAGATTTTCAGATAAGAAGCTTTATACAACTGGAGATGGCTTTGATATACTCTGCTGTTTTAACGGAGAGGCTTACGAATTCAACAGAAAACACTTAAAACCCGGTACCGTATTGGTTTACGATTCTTCAGATTTTGAACCTGAAAAGCACGAAGGTGTTATTGTGTATCCTGTCCCTCTCTCTTACCTCGCAAAGGATGTAATGAAGGCATATATAACTAAGAACGTAATAGCCTTAGGAGTGCTTTGCGGATTGTTTGACATACCTATTGAGTCCATAAAGGATTCTATAAAGGCAAAGTTTTTCAGGAAAGGGCAACAATTGGTGGAACTTAATTATAAGGCTTTGGAGACAGGGGTAAATTATGTCAAAGAGAACTTAAAGAAAATAGATGGGTATACTTTCCCACCTTCAAAAGAACCTAAGGACGTGGTGATAATGGAAGGCAATCAAGCCATAGCCAAGGGTGCCGTGGTGGCAGGTTGCAAGTTTTATGCAGCTTATCCAATAACACCAGCTACCACCGTAGGAAATTACATAGTTGAAGACCTCATAAAAGTTGGGGGATGGCTGTATCAGGCTGAAGACGAAATAGCATCTTTGGGTATGGCTTTGGGAGCTTCTTTTGCAGGTATGAAGGCTATGACCGCCACCTCTGGTCCTGGTCTTTGTCTCATGACTGAGTTCCTATCTTACGCGGGTATGACTGAGCTTCCCATAGTGATAGTGGATGTGCAGAGGGTTGGACCTGCGACAGGTATGCCTACAAAGCATGAGCAAGGGGATCTTTACCACGCTGTATATTCGGGACACGGTGAGATACCGAGAGCTGTACTTGCACCCACAAATGTAGAAGAAAGTTTTCACCTCACCGTGGAAGCTTTCAACTTAGCAGAAAAGTATCAGATACCCGTTATAGTGCTTACAGATGCATCACTTTCTTTAAGGGCGGAAGCTTTCCCTACACCGCAGGTAAAAGATATAAAGGTTATAGATAGATGGGTTTACAGCTTAGAGGAAGACAGAGAAGGTAAATTCAGAAAGGCTGGAAGGTTTTTAAGGTATGCTCTGTTTACTGAAGATGGTATAACACCTATGGGTATCCCTGGAGATCCGAATGCCATACATGCCATAACAGGGCTTGAACGTCAGGAAAATTCAGACCCAAGAAACAGACCCGATATAAGAACTTGGCAGATGGAAAAGAGGTTCAAAAAGATGAAGAAACTTTTGGATGAGGACGCAGAAAGATTTTATGAAATTGACACACCCTTTGAAAAGGCTGATATAGGCATCATATCGTGGGGTCTTACCGCATCCGCTACAAAAGAGGCGGTTGAAAGGTTGAGGAGCAAAGGCAGGAGGATTAATGCTATGTATCCAAAGCTACTTTGGCCTGTACGAACAGACATAGTTGAGAACTTTGCAAAGAAATGTGAAAGGATAGTAATGCCAGAAAGTAACTGGAGCGGTCAGCTTGCCACAATATTGAAAGCCGAAGCACATATAAGACCAATAAGTTACTGCATTTACAGAGGGGAACCCTTTATACCCAAAGAAATAGAGGAGTTTTTGGAGTATCTACTTGAAAATCCTCACATTGAAGAAGGCAGATTAACACCTGCGGATCTGTATGGTGAGAAAGCCTACGGACTAATTTAAAGGAGGTGAATTATGTTGGAAGTACATCTGAGACCTGCAGACTACAAAAGCGATGTAGAACCCACTTGGTGTTCTGGGTGTGGTGATTTTGGCGTGGTGGCAGCTTTGACAAGAGCTTATTCGGAACTTGGTTTGAAACCAGAAAACATAGTCTCAGTCTCTGGTATAGGGTGTTCTTCAAGGCTTCCGCTTTTTGTTAAAAACTACTCGGTACACTCCTTGCACGGAAGAGCGATCCCTATAGCTATAGGTATTAAGTTGGCAAGACCCGATCTCACAGTGATAGTAGAAACCGGTGACGGAGATCTATTTTCCATTGGTGCTGGGCATAATCCTCACGCAGCTCGTAGAAACATAGATATAACTGTCATATGTATGGATAATCAGGTTTACGGTCTAACGAAAAACCAGATATCACCTACGTCAAGGGAGGGACTTTACGGTTCTCTCACCCCATACGGTTCTATTGATAGACCTGTAAATCCTATAGCTACTATGCTTTCTTATGGTGCTACTTTTGTCGCTCAGACCTACGCTGGGAACTTAAAACATATGACGGAGATAATAAAGCAGGCTATAATGCATAAGGGATTTTCTTTTGTAAACGTAATATCACCATGTCCCACTTTCAACAAGGTGGATACCTTTCAGTATTATAAAGGGAAAGTGAAAGACATCAACGAGCAAGGACACGATCCATCAGACTACAGAAAAGCTCTTGATCTTGCCTTTCATGATCTGGATCACTATTACGACCCGAATGCCCCGGTGCCTATAGGTGTATTTTACAAAGTACAGATGGAAACATACGAAGATAGAATGATGTCTGTAAAAAGGCGATACAAACCTGTGGAAGATGTGCAAACTATTATAGATGTGTGCAAACCTAAGGCTATATGAATTACGAAGATCTGGACCTTTCGTTTAGGGAGTTTGAGAGCCTGATTTTACAAAAGGGAAGTTTTAGAGCCTCTACACTTACCTGCGCCAGATTCACAAAATGTACGCTTATAGATGTTGACTTTTCAGAAGCCTTTTTAGGTGAGGTCGTCTTTCAGGACTGCCTGCTTGATAAATGCATTTTTAACTATGCAAATCTGCAGAGAGCTAAATTTATAAGGTGCAGCCTCACCAACTCATCCTTTTCCAGAGCTTTCATGGGACAGGCGAGTTTTATGGGATGCTTTATAGAGAAGTGTGATCTTTCGGTTTGTCAGATACCTGACGGAGAGTTTATAAATACACAGATACTTAGCTCCTCTTTCGAAAACTCATATGTAAGGTCATCCACTTTTGAAAATACACTATTGAAAGACGTTGATGTATCATATGCCGATCTCAGAAAGGTAAGTTTCAGAAATACCACTTTTGACAACATAAAAGACGAGGGATCCATCTTTTACGGTAAAAAACCATGGGGTGGGGAGAACCCTCCATCATCATGGAACGAATTTGAGAGCTATGGTTTTGATTGATCTTCCTTAATCTTTCCCTCTTTTAGTTTCTCATACCTTGGAATTACCCTTTTGTAAAGGGCATTGGCTAAGAATACGATTATTAAAAGTAGAGGAATACCTATTAAAAACATCGCAAAGATCAGTTTTACCAGAAAAAGAAGCCATGCCAAAAGGTTATCCATCTTTCACCACCAAATTAAGGAGTTTATTCTTAACATAGACGATCCTCTTTAGCTCTTTGCCGTCCAAGAGCTTACTGACTTTTTCGTTTGAAAGGGCTATGGATTTTACAGTTTCCTCACTTGCTTCTACGGGAATCTTTATATGCGCTCTTAGTTTCCCGTTTATCTGTACCGGGATCTCAAGTTCTTCTATCTTTATAACTTCCTCGTCGGGCTGAGGGAAAGGATAAAAAGCCATTGATTTTTTTTGTCCTAGCCTGCTCCATAGCTCATCACATATATGGGGAGTGATCGGATAAAGCATGAAGAGAATGATCTCAATACTTTCCCTCAAAGCTTTGAAATCGCTTTCTTGCTTTGGATCAAAGTCCTGAAGCGTATTCATCAGCTCCATTATGCTGGCGATAGCTGTATTAAAGGACAGATCTTCCATATCGGAAAGATACTTTTTCAGAGTCTGGTGTGTTCTTCTCCTTATTTCCTTCGCGCTGCCATCAAGACCTGAAAGCTCATCTTTTGTGTAATTCACATGTGCAATATCTTCAAGGTATTTATGAAAATAGTTCCAGAGTCTTCTCAAAAATCTGTAAGCTCCTTGTACACCCTCATCCGTCCATTCAAAATCCTTCTCTACAGGACCCGCAAAGAGAATGTATAGTCTTATGGTATCAGCACCGTAAGCTTTTATAGCTTCTTCCGGGTCCACAGTGTTGGCTTTGGATTTGGACATCTTAGCAGGTTCGCCTATTTGATCTTCTAACTCTTTCACAAATCGCTCGTCATACATACCGAGTTTTTCAAGAAGAAATCTGAAGTTATCCCCAACGGAAAGGTTATGCTCCTTCAGAAATTCTCCGATCTTCATAACTCTATTTTACCACCTTACCTTTATAATTTTAATTCGGATGTTCAGAGAAAGGATAAGAAGGTTTCACTTTGTGGGTATTGGTGGTATAGGCATGAGTGGGATAGCTCAGGTACTTCTTGAGATGGGTTATAAAGTTTCGGGATCCGATCTTAGGGAGAGCAAGAACGTGGAGCTTTTGAGAAAAAAGGGAGCTAAGATTTCCATTGGACATAAGCCTGAAAATGTGGAGAATGTGGATGTGGTAGTTTATTCATCCGCTGTATCTGAAGACAATCCGGAGATAATTCAAGCAAAAAGGATGGGTATACCAACAATATCCAGGGGGGAAATGTTAGCCGAGCTTTTCAGAATAAGGGAGGGTATAGCGGTTTGTGGTTCTCACGGAAAAACTACAACAACCTCTATGATAGCGCACATAGTACATGATGCTGGATACGATCCTACAGTGATCATAGGTGGTGTTTTGCAAAAATTTGGTGGGAATGCAAGATTTGGAAAAGATGACCTTATCATATCTGAAGCGGATGAGAGCGACGGTTCTTTTTTAAAGCTTATGCCGACAGTGGCTGTAATAACCAATATAGACAGAGAACACCTGGGATACTATAAGGATCTTGAAGAGATAAAATCTGCTTTTTTGAGGTTTGCAAACAGTGTTCCTTTTTACGGGTTTTGCGTTATGAATGCGGATGACGAGAACTCTAAAGATGTGATGAAGAAGGTCAAGAGGCGCCTGATAACCTTTGGTATAAAGGAATCATCTGATGTGATGGCAAGAAGCATAAATATTGAAAGGGGGTGTTACCAGTTTGACCTTTATTTTTATGAAAAACCTTTAGAAAGGATAAAACTTTCAGTAGCTGGAAGGCACAACGTGTATAATGCCCTTGCAAGTGTGGCGGTCAGCTTGCAGATGGGGATTTCTGTAGATACAATAAAAAAAGCCTTAGAGACCTTTAAAAATGCGGAAAGAAGGCTTGAGTTCAAAGGTTACTTCAATGGTGCTTTAGTTTACGATGATTATGGACACCATCCTACAGAAATAAAGGCGGTTATAAGCGCACTCAGGGAGATGTATCCGAAAAAAAGGCTTCTACTCGTTTTTCAGCCTCACAGGTATTCAAGGACTTATTACCTCCTTGAGGAGTTTGCCCAAGTTTTAAAAGAGTCCGATGTATGTTTTTTAACGGATATATACTCCGCAGGTGAGGAAAATCTTTACGGTGTCTCGGCGGAAGTTTTAGCAAAACTTGCAGGATGCAATTTTTTTGAAGACAGAGCTGAGCTTTTCAATGCCATCAGAAGGGAAGCAAGAGACACAGATGTGATACTCTTTATGGGTGCTGGAAGTATATCCAAATGGTGTGAGGAATTTTTGGAGCCTGTAAAGATATGAGAGGCATATCTGGAAGGGAGTGGGTTATCCTGAGCCAGCTGATAACTCCACAGAAGGATATGCAGGAAAAGTATGGATACCTGATCGCTCAAATACTCGCCAACAGAAACTTAGATGATAGGGTGTTTGACAACCGGCTCAAAAACCTCCTACCCTATTACCTCATACCAAACATAGAACAGGCTGTGGAAAAGATAGTAAGAAGCGTAAAAGAGGGCAAAAGGATAATTATCTATGGGGACTATGATGTGGATGGTGTGACGGGAAGTGTTATACTGTATGACTTTTTAAAGAGAGCTGGTGCAAAGGTTTACTCCGTACTCCCCACAAGACAGACGGGTTACGGACTTCGTAAAGAGATGGTGGACACTTTTGCCAAATATGCACAGCTTCTTATAACGGTTGATAATGGCACAACAGCCATTGAGGAATTAAAAGATTCAAAGATAGAAACCATCATAATAGACCATCATAATCCCCATGAGGAATTACCCAAAGCGCTGATAGTAAACCCTAAGATAGATCAAACTACACCCGATGAACTAAAAGAGATATCCTCCGTAGCTTTGAGCTTTTATCTGGTTGCAAGGTTGAGAAAAGAGCTTGAGATAGACATAGATGTAAGAGATTACCTTTACCTCACAGCCATAGGTACTCTCGCAGATGTTATGCCTTTGAATCCTTTAAACCGCATACTCGTATCTAACGGTATAAGGATGCTCAACTACATAATGACAGGAGGAGAAACCAAAGCATACGGTATAAAGGCTTTAATAGAAGGTATAGGCATAAGAGATGAGATCACCTCAAGGGACATAACTTTTTCCATAGCTCCGAGGCTTAACGCACCTGGCAGAGTCTCCAAACCAAAGATAGCGATGAATCTTTTACTTTCAAAGGATGAAGCCACTGCAAGGATGTGGTTCAGAAAGGTAGAGGAAGCAAACGAGTACAGAAAGTATATCTCCAGTATAGCCTTTGAAAGAGCTATGAGTGAAATACACTCTCAGAGAGAGAGAAATTTTCTGGTTGTGCGTATGGGTGAATGGGCAAGCGGTGTAGCCGGTATAGTGGCAGGTAAGCTTTCAAGTACACTTTCAAAGCCTTCAGCTGTCTTTTCAGTAGGGAAAGAGTTTGCAACAGCTTCCGTAAGAAGCGTGGAAGGTATAAATGTTTACGAAGGGTTGAAAAAACTCTCACACATGTTTATAAGATGGGGAGGGCATACAGGTGCTGCGGGTTTAACTATAAAGATCGAGTATTTGAACAATTTTGAGAGGATGATTGACGAAGTGTTTTCGGAAATAAAGAGGGAAGAACCACGACTTTACATAGATATGTTTCTTAATCCTCTACATGTAGATGAAGCTATAGTCAGAAGTCTTAAGATGCTTGAGCCTTACGGCGAAGGTTTTCCACAGCCCGTGTTTGTGTCTGATCCTCTCAGGATTGAAAAAGTGGAAACAAATAACGGTAGGTTAATTTTAAAGGCATACCCTAACATAACTTTCATCAGTTATAACAACATCTGGGGAAAAAAGATACAAGGAGTGCTATCCTCAAATAAGAGGATAGTTTACAGCATAGATACGAGAAGAGGTAAAGTCTTTAACCTCTTAGATATAGAGGATAGCGATGGCTTTGGGTAAAAGTCACGACATGGTAAACCTGCTTTTGCTCCCATTGTCCCTTTACTTCATACCTAAGGAGTTCTATCTTCCCTTTAGCTTAGGCTACATTGTAGGTACTTTTTTCCTTTCTCCTGATATTGATCTTAAACATTCCAAACCATCTAAGAGATGGAAGTACTTAAAAGTCCTATGGTTGCCTTATCAAAAACGTTCAAAACATAGAGGAACGAGCCATATACCTATCGTAGGAACTTTTTTAAGACTCATTTATCTAAACCTCGTGGTACTGTTTTTTTACTTTTTTCTGGTAGGCATTTTCAGTTATGTGAGTCCTGAGCTTTCCCGTATACTGCTATCAATTGATCTTGAAGGTTTCTTTCGATATCTTGCTAAAAGCGAATCAAGTTTTTACTTTCTTCTGGGTCTTATTGTATCGGAGATACTGCACGTGCTTCTTGATTTTTTGTTTACTCTTAAACGCCTATTATAGCCTCCAGTATATAAAACCCTCTTTAAAAGCTGTATTTCTATCATAAATACCCTTTACATCAACGAGTATATAAGGTTTCGTCATTACCGACTTGTAAAAGGACAGATCATAGCTCTCCAAAAAGGTGTCGTGTTTGACTGCCAGTATAACACAGTCATAGGGTTTGTGTGCCTTTATGTCCTTCAAAAGATCTATGCCATACTCTTGTCTTACTTCTTCATCGTTAGCTACCGGATCATACACGTAAACCTTTACACCAAAATCCTCAAGTTCTCTATAAAGCTCGTAAACTTTGCTGTTTCTTATGTCGGGTACATTTTCTTTAAAGGTTATACCCATAAGCAAAACCTTAGCCGAGTTTATACTTTTACCGCCTTTTATGAGGAGTTTAACCGTCTGATAGGCTATATAAGAAGGTACACTTTCGTTTATCCTCCTACCAGCCAGAATAAGCTCAGGAACATGCCCTACCTGTAAAGATTTATGTGCCAGATAGTATGGATCTACGGGTATACAATGCCCACCTACGAGTCCGGGTTCAAATTTTAAAAAGTTCCACTTAGTACCTGCGGCTTTTAAAACCTCTTTTGTGTCAATATCTAATTTATGAAAGATCATGGAAAGCTCGTTCATTAAGGCTATGTTTATATCCCTTTGTATATTCTCTATGACCTTTGCAGCTTCAGCAGTCCTTATATCAGGCGCTTTATAGATGCCAGCCTTTATGATTTTGCCGTAAACGGATGCCACCAGCTCAAGAGTGTTTTCGGTATCTCCTGCAACGACCTTCACGATATTTTCTACAGTATGTTCCCGATCACCGGGGTTTACCCTCTCAGGTGAATATCCTACAAAGAAATCCCTCCTCCATTTTAGTCCGCTTTCCCTTTCAAGTATAGGAACACAAACCTCTTCGGTAGCTCCAGGATAAACGGTGGACTCGTATACTACAACGCTATCTTTTCTCAAATATCTTCCCACTGTAGTTGACGCATCCCTCAAAAAAGAAAGATCCGGATTTTTCAGCTTGTCAACAGGTGTAGGCACAGCTACTATTATGAACTTAGCTTCGGATATACGCCTTTCGTCATCTGTGAACTCAACACCTGAGTTGAGAATTTCCTCTTTACGAAGCTCACCCGTGATGTCCAGACCAGAAATAAGTTGCTTTATTCTTGAAGCCTTTCTGTCATAACCTATAACTTTGAAGTGCTTAGAAAAAGCAACTGCAAGCGGAAGACCTACATAACCCATACCCACCACGCAAATTTTTTCTCTACCTTCAAGTAGACTACTATACTCAAGCATCATTTTATATACTATTAAAACATGATAAGGGTGATAATAAACGATAAAGTTTACGAAGTAGAAAAAGGTACACCACTGGGAGAGATATATAAAAAGGCTGGCATAAAAGATGCCTTAGGTGGGAAGGTTGACGGTAAGGTATACGACCTTCAAACACCTATAAGGAAGGATGCTCATGTGATACCAATATACAGGGATGATCCTGAAAGTCTGGAAATACTTAGACACTCTTTGGCTCATATAATGGCACAAGCGCTTAAGGAGATTTACGGTAAAGACAGAGTTCATCTCGGTGTTGGTCCCACTACTGAGGAAGGTTTTTACTACGATGTGGAGATAGAAGGTGTGAGACTTAGCGAGGAAGACCTTCCCAAGATAGAAGAGAAGATGAGAGAGATAATACAGAGAGATTATCCTATACTCAGGAGAGAAATTGACAGGGAGCAAGCCAAAAAACTCTTTGAAGAACTCAAAGAAAGGTACAAACTTGATATCATTGAACGCATAAGCCCGGAAGATGTTATATCTGTATATGAGCAAAACGACTTTGTGGATTTATGCAGAGGACCTCACTTACCATCAACAGGCATGACAGGTGCTTTCAAACTCACTCACCTAAGCGGAGCTTATTGGATGGGGGATGCTTCAAAACCTATGCTCCAAAGGATCTACGGTATGGCTTTTTGGGATAGTAAGGAATTACAGGAAAGGCTCAATTTTTATGAGGAGGCAAAAAAGAGAGATCACAGAAAGCTTGGAAGGGAGTTAGAACTTTTCCTCATAGATGATGATGTAGGTCCAGGTCTTGTTTTGTGGCTTCCAAAGGGAGGCGCCTACAGAAAGGTACTTGAGGATTATTGGAAGGAAGAACACGAAAAGAGAGGCTACCAGTTTGTTTATACACCCCATATGGGAAACGCAAAGCTCTGGCAAATAAGCGGACACCTTGATTATTACAAACCCAACATGTTCCCTTCCATGCAAGTGGAACATGAGGAGTACTTTGTAAAACCTATGAACTGTCCTTTTCATATAGCTATATACAAGAGTAGGGTAAGAAGTTATCGTGAACTCCCCCTAAAACTTGCGGAGCTGGGAACTGTGTACAGATACGAAATGTCAGGTGTTCTGCACGGACTTATGAGAGTGAGGGGATTCACCCAGGATGATGCTCATATAATATGTACACCTGAACAGGTGGAAGGTGTCATATACGAAACACTTGAGTTTGCAATTTCTATGCTGAGAGATTTCGGCTTTAACGAGTTCAAAGTTTACATATCCACAAAACCTATTGATGCTATTGGTTCAGAGCAACAGTGGGAGCTTGCGGAAAGATCGCTCAAAAAAGCTGTAGAAGTTATGGGGATTGACTACCAGATAGACGAAGGTGGAGGAGCCTTTTACGGTCCAAAAATTGATGTGAAGATAAAAGATGCCATAGGAAGGCTCTGGCAATGTTCAACAATACAATTTGATTTTAATTTACCTGAGCGTTTTGACATGACCTACGTAGGTCCTGACAATAAGAGACACAGACCTTATATGATACACAGGGCGCTTCTGGGATCTATTGAGAGATTTACCGGAGTGCTTTTGGAACATTACGCAGGTACGCTCCCTGTATGGCTTTCTCCAATACAGATAAGGATCATACCTATATCGGAAAAGCATATCAATTATGCAAAAGAGATTGAGCGAAAGCTAAAAGATGAAGGGCTGAGAGTTGAAACGGATGATAATCAAGAAAGATTGGGTGCAAAAATAAGGGATGCGGAGCTTCAGAAGATACCCTACGTTATAGTTATAGGTGACAAGGAATTAAAGGAGGGTAAAATATCCGTGAGGAGTAAGAGGGACGGTAATTTAGGTAGTATGCCTCTTGATGATTTTGTAAAGCTCGTAAAAGAGAAGATAAGAACAAAGGCGACATGATAAATAAACCAGCTGTATATATAAACATGGACGAAAAAGAAAAGGGTTTTTTAGAGTACGCAAGCTATATTTTGAAAAAACTCAACTTAAAACCATTGATAGTGTTCTCAAGGGACTTTCTGTCCGACCCTTTGGGTTATATAGCGCAGAGGCAGGAAAAGAGGATTTACGATGAGGTGAACGAGTTCGTGAAGGAATACTTTGACGGGTTTGAGATTTACGTGAGCTTTGAACCCGCAGATAAGACTGTGGACAGGATACTTTCCGGGTACGATGTGGATATAGCTTTTGTAAGGTATAAAAGACAGCTTTTAGGCAGATCTCTATCGGAAAAAGTTATAGATAATGTAAGGGTATGGGTATACAAAGATGGATGCTCTCCTCAGATTAATGCAGTATGTGTTCCATTAGACTTTTCTGATAGGTCCATCAAACAGTTGGAATTTCTAAAATATCTGAAGACTCACTTTCCTATAGAATTTAGACTTTTACACGCTTTAAACACAGAAAGATTGAAAGACAAGCTAACCTTTGACGAGTATCTGAGATTGGTAAAAGACAAAAAGGATGAGGCTATTCACCTTTTTAAAGAAACCTTCGGGGAGCTGGAACTTGATATTCTCTTCCTTGAAGGAGATCCATATCGCTCTCTTTCTGAACATATAAACTCGGAAAGATACGGACTCACGCTTATGAGTAAAAGAGGTAAAGGAATGGCTAAAATCGTAGGTAGCGTATCACGCTATCTTTTAAGGAGTGTAAAATGCCCACTGATTGTCCTATAAGCCTGTTTTCAAAGGTATTTCTTGCACCCATGTGTCCGGTCGTGAAAATGGTTTTTAGAAATCTGTTTAGGATAAATGTTTACGGACTTAAAAATCTTCCCAAAGATAGCTATATAGTAGCATCCAACCACAGAAGCTATCTTGATCCACCAGTATTGAATTCCGTCTTCCCAAAACACCTTACCTTTATAGCTAAGGAAGAGCTTTTTAAGATACCCTTTTTGGGTCCTCTTTTGCCACACATGGGAGCTATACCCATAAAGAGAGGATCCGGAGATATACAAGCCCTTGAACTTTCCCTTGAGCTTCTAAATAGAGGGTGTAACCTTTGCGTATTTCCCGAAGGAACAAGAGCAAACCCAGGAGAGTTTTTAAAGCCTAAACTTGGGGTTGGACTGCTTGCTATAAAGAGCCAAAAACCCGTAGTACCTATTTACATAGATGGAACTGACAAGGTTCTGCCCAGAGGCAAAAAAATACCCTCAATAGGACACCCGATAAGCGTTTACATAGGAAAACCCAAAAGGTATGACTTTTTGGAAGATAACCTGAGAGGATACAGAGAAGCATCAAATATTATAATGGAGGAAATAAAGAGGCTCTCAAAACATGGACAAGAGGAAATAAAGGGTTATATTTAAGAAAATAATTATATTCTTAAGGAGGTGTGAATATGCTTTTGAGCCTTGAAGTGAGATCTCAGCTCAAAGACATACTTTCCAAGGAGCTTGAAAAGGAAGTAAAGCTTAAGCTATTTTCTCAGGCTATAGGCTGTGAGACATGTTCCGTAGCAGAGGAGCTTCTCAAAGAAGTATCACAGGTAGAGCCTGAAAAGATAGAACTCAGCATCTACTCACCTGTTTTAGATAGGGATATATCCCAAGTCTATAATATTGATCGTGTCCCCACCATAGTGATAGAAGGGGATAAAGATTACGGTATCAGGTATGTAGGGTTACCTGCAGGTCTTGAGTTTAGCACACTTGTGCAAGGTATAATCCAGGTATCTAAGAGGGTTCCTAAGCTTTCTGAGAAGACACTTGATATGCTCAAAACCGTGGATAAACCTATTGAAATTATGGTGTTTGTGACAACATCCTGCGGTTACTGTCCATCAGCCGCCGTTACCGCTATGAACTTTGCCATAGCAAATGACCACATAAAAGCTATTATTGTGGATGCAAGCGAAAATGTGGATCTCGCTGAGAGATTTCAGGTTGTCGGTGTGCCTAAGATAGTGATCAACAAAGGTTTGGTAGAGTTTGTAGGTGCACAGCCAGAAAATGCCTTTTTAGGATACATCATATCCGCATACGAAAAGTTGAAAAGGGAAGCAGTAAATGGACAGGCTTGAGTATTTTCTTGAGCTTTTCAAAAAAAGCCCGAACAATCCTATGGTACACTATTCTTTAGCCATTGAGTACCTAAAAAGGAAAGATTACGAAAAGTCAGCCCAACACATGGAAACTTATCTGAAGATGAAGGAGGATGAAGGTGCAGGTTACAAGCTACTTGCCAAATGTTACGAAGAGATGGGGCAGTACGAGAAAGCCATAAATACGCTTGAAGAAGGTATACAAAAGGCTTTAAAACATAACCATCTGTCCATGGCGGAGGAGATGAGATCTTGGCTGGAAGACTTAAAAAGGCTATACTCTTTCTGATCCTTTTACCTCTGTTGTCATTGGCTGAAGAGCTTACCGCATGCTACAGAGCTTATTTTTTCTTTTTACCGGTTGCTGAAACGTGCATAACTTATGAGGATAAAGGTACTGACCTATACGTATCAAGTACAGTAAAGACAATAAATGTGGGGAAGCTCGTAAAGAGAGTGTACAACAGAGGACAAGCTATAATAGAGAAAAATCCGCTAAGTCCTATAAATTTTAAATATTATCAAGAGGAAGGAGAGTTTAAAAGGTATCAGGAGTACGTATTCAAAAATGGAAAGATATACGTGAAGGAAATAAAGTACAAAAAGCTCAGCGATGAGGTTGAACGGAGTGAGGATAAAGTTTACCAGTATTCTAACTATGTAGAACCTTATACTGCGAGCCTTTTGCTCTACAGGGACTCCGCAATAAAAAGCTACGGAACCATCCTCATGTTTTATGACGACAAGGATTACGTACTTCCTTACTCTGTAATAAAGAGAGAGTATACGGAAACACCTGCAGGCATTTTCAATACGAGAGTTGTTGAAGTGTATCCTAACATAAACACGAAGGGACTTTTGAAGCCTAAAGGTAAGTGGTATCTATGGTTAGACGAGGAAACATACATACCTGTTAAGATGCAGTTGAGTTTTGTGATAGGTAGTACTGAGGCTATCCTAACCAAAGTGGAGGGAGATACGCAACTCCTCAGAAGAGTGTTAAAAAAATAATGCTTACGTTATCATTATTTCTTAAGGATGAGGGACAAAGACTTAGAGAGGTTAGAGTTCTTTAAGGTGTTGGAAAAGATAAAGGAGTTTACAAGCTCCAAAGCCACAAAGAGGTTTATAGATGGGCTAAAACCCATAAGGGATGCGGAACATTTAAAAAAAGAGATAAATGTCACCGCTGACTTTATGAAGATACAGGAAGATGTACCCATTTACCCCTTTGACGATGTGGAGGAGCTTATAAAAAAAGCTTCAATAAAGGATGCCGTATTAAGTGTAGATGAGATACTTTCCCTTCTGAAGGTTATAAAACTCATAAGGGAAGTTAGAAAAGTTATAGGCAGTTACGTAAGCACCTATACGCACCTTCAAACCATTGTAAAAAATCTTCATTTATTTTCTAACCTTGAAAGCTTAATAGAATCATCTTTAGATCTCAGGGGTTTTGTAAAAGATTCAGCAAGTGAAGAGCTAAGCACAATAAGGCAAAAGATAAGAAGCGTGGAAAAGGAAGTGATGAAAAGGCTTGAAAGTCTACTTTCAAGACCAGATGCTTCAAGTTTGTTCTCCGATAAATTTGTAGCCTTTAAAAACAATAGATACGTTCTTCCCGTTAAAACCGCAGAAGCTAAAAAGATAATAGGCATAGTTCACGGTACTTCATCTTCCGGCTTTACAACATACATAGAGCCACACAATGTGGTTGAACTCAACAACAACCTAATAACCTTAAGGGGGGAGGAAGAAGATGAAGTCAAAAGGATACTCAGGAGGCTGACTTCGTATATAGGTGAGCATGCAGGTAGGCTTCACGATGCCTTTGCGGCGCTTGTGAAGGTGGACTTTCTGAAAGCCGTAGCTAAGTTTTCTAAGCTTACTGATGGAAAATTGATAAACTTGGGAGAAAGGATAGAACTCAAGGAGGTGAAGCATCCGCTTTTAGTGTTTTTAAAAGAAAAAGTTATACCTATAGATATAGTTCTCTCGGAAAAAAGGGGACTGCTCCTGACAGGACCAAATACTGGTGGTAAGACTGTAGCTCTCAAAACTCTTGGACTTTGCTGTTTGATGTTTCAGTGTGCTCTTCCCATTCCCGCAAGTAGTGATAGCAAATTACCCATTTTTGAGAATGTATTTACTGACATAGGTGACGAGCAGAGTATACAGCAGAATCTTTCTACTTTTTCCGCTCATATATCCAACATAGGGGAGTTTCTACCGCTTGTCAACGACAGATCACTGGTCTTACTTGACGAACTTGGTGCAGGTACGGATCCGATGGAGGGTTCAGCCTTAGGAATAGGGCTTTTAGAGTACCTGCGTTTGAAAGGTGCGTATGTGTTTGCTACAACGCATCACACACCTATAAAGCTCTATGCGATCAACTCCGACTATTATACTCCAGCTAGTGTATCCTTTGACATGCAAACTTTAGATCCTCTTTACACAATACTGTACAACACGGTTGGTGAGAGTATGGCTTTTGAGATAGCAAAACGCTACGGAATACCTTATGAAGTTCTAAAGATGGCACAAAAGAAACTTCCAGAAGGCTCAAAGGAATATATGCAAGCAAAGGAAAGTTTGGAAAATTATGTAAGAGAATACGAAGAGAAACTGAAACAGGTGGAGAGTTTAAAGATCCAGTTAGAAAAGATAAAAAAGGAGCAAGAGAAACTCCTTTATGAGCTTGAAAGGCAAAAAGAGCAGGGATGGGAGAAAGTTCTTAAGGATGCCCTTGAATACCTGGATAAACTCATGAAAGAAGGCGAAGAGCTGTTAAAAAGTGCAAAGGAGAGACAAAAGATCAGAGAGTTTATAAAGGAA
>JBEULM010000060.1 GCA_041287335.1 Hydrogenobacter sp. | reverse complement strand
ACGAATGATGTTAATGTACCGTGTGGAATTTAAATCGTACGTGGATTTGGCAAACTCCCGTGGTAAAGCAATGTTGTTAATGTACCGTGTGGAATTTAAATGACTTTCTTATGAGGATAGAGTTTTTCTAAGAGAAAGTTGTTAATGTACCGTGTGGAATTTAAATAGCGAAGCTCCCAGTCCAGCCCCAAGCGCACCGATTATGTTGTTAATGTATCGTGTGGAATTTAAATCTCCTTGCAAGAGGCTACTGAAATTCTTAATCTTAGGTTGTTAATGTACCGTGTGGAATTTAAATTCACTACGTGAAGCGCTCAAATACATGGACGAAACAGGTTGTTAATGTACCGTGTGGAATTTAAATTTTTAAAGGAGGAGAGCATGGGAACGTATAAGCTTTAGTTGTTAATGTACCGTGTGGAATTTAAATCATACTGAATTGCATTGCTTTTTGCAGTGCGTCGTACAGTTGTTAATGTACCGTGTGGAATTTAAATAGGGGGAAACACGATGATTTGATTGATGCTTTAGCCTAGTTGTTAATGTACCGTGTGGAATTTAAATCTGGCGTCAGCTGGCGCCAGGTGGAAACAGCAACATCGTTGTTAATGTACCGTGTGGAATTTAAATGTGTTCAACAAAAGAGCCGCATCCCACATTGCCATACAGTTGTTAATGTACCGTGTGGAATTTAAATCTCTAAAGCTCTCAGGAAGACTTGACTATCCACCTGTGTTGTTAATGTACCGTGTGGAATTTAAATTAATCTCCCCTAAGTTGTAAAGCCCGAAGATAATACTGTGTTGTTAATGTACCGTGTGGAATTTAAATCTCCTCCAGAGCTTTGTCAGATAAGGCAGAATTTACAGTTGTTAATGTACCGTGTGGAATTTAAATGTGGCTGTTTTGTATAAACAGGCTCCTGTGTAAGGGGTTGTTAATGTACCGTGTGGAATTTAAATATAAAATACATATTCCCTGTCCTTGAATATGATCCTCGTTGTTAATGTACCGTGTGGAGTTGAAACGTGAGGGTTAAAGTGTTATAATAAAAGAAGGCACGGGGTAAGCCACTAAGGGAAGAGCATCACTGGAAAGCAAGCGTTCTGCCCCGTGCCTATAATCCATAATGCTTCTGAAAAACCTATCACCAAAGGATACATGCAGGTTGCTAATGTACCGTGTGGAATTTAAACTGCTTCCGAGAGAGCTGTAAGGTTATGCCTTACAACTTGTTGCTAATGTATCGTGTGGAATGAAGTGCAATAAAGTTATATTGTTTCAAATTCATCTTTGGGTGGTCTTAGAAGTAAAGATTTAACTACACTTTTGAGATCTTCACCTTCTACTACTATCTTGTAAACAGCCTCGGAAATAGGTGCGTATACGTCTAAATGATCAGATAATTTCTTTACAGCTTTTACTGTATACGCTCCTTCAACTACTTGCCCTATCTCCTCAAAAGCCTTTTGAGGTGGTGTGCCTTTACCGATCATAAAACCAAAAGTTCTGTTTCTTGATTGGGTTGAGCTTGCTGTTAAAAAGAGGTCTCCCATACCGGAAAGTCCGTAAAAGGTCTCTCTCTTTGCTCCTACCTTTACACCTATCCTTACCATCTCGGTAAGCCCTCTTGTCATTAAGGAAGCTCTTGCGTTTTCACCGTATCCTAATCCATCGGATATACCACAGGCAATAGCAATAACGTTCTTCAAAGCTCCTCCAAGTTCAACACCAACTATATCTGTGGATAGATAGATCCTGAAGTTTTCTGAAAAGAAAATGTCCCTTATCTTCCTAATCTGCTCATGATCCTCACCGGCGAGAACGAGTGCTGTAGGCAACCCCTTTGAGACTTCCGAGGCAAAGGAAGGACCAGAAAGACAGAATACCTGTGCCGAGTTATGTATTTCTTTTATTATTTGCGACACCCTTTTGTATGTTCCTATCTCCAGCCCCTTTGATGCGGATATTACCTTCTTTTTGGATAAGTCTAAGCGCCCTATAATCTCTCTGATAGCTTGAACAGGAAGAGCTATAAGCACATAGTTTGAGTATTTCTCAATATCTTCCAAATAATGCGTAGCCCTGACATTTTTCAGACTTATACCTTCTATGTATGGGTGTATTCCCTCATTGATAAGCTTTACTACACTCTCATTTCTATCGTAAACGAGAATTTCATGTCCCAATCTTCCAAGATGGCAAGATAATGCCACGCCCCACCTTCCACCACCGAGTAGTGAGATTTTCATCAAACAGTATTATAGTATTATTTTATGCGATTTGTAGTAAGGCTGAGATCGGAAACCGAAGCTGACATACCCATAGATTACAGAAGAAGATTTATCTCACTTCTCAAGTATATATTTGGTAATCAGGAATTTGAAAGAAAAGAGACGAGACCTTATACCTTTGCCGTTTACTTTGGAAAGGTGAAAATAGAAGAAGAGTTCATAAAGGGTGTAAGTTTTATAAACTTCAGATTCTCTACCGGTAATCCTATTGTTGCAAGCCTCTTTTACAACGGTATTTTAAAATTGAAAAAAGAAAACTATAACCACTCCATAGGTACGGGAAAATTTAAAGTGGAGAAACTGGATCTGGAAAGGCAGACGGAATTAACCGGTAAGTTTAAAACTCTTTCTCCCGTAATTGTGGAGAGAATAGGTTACAAAAACAGAAAAAATCCTGAGGAAAGGTATGTCGTGCCGGGAGATGATACCTTTGGAGAATCGTTAATAGAAAATACAGTGAGGAGATATCAAGCTTTAACCGGTACCTATCCCAGATGTTCCAAGTTTTCCCTAAACCCTGTATGGTATAAGGTGGAATTTATAAAGCATTATGGAGGATATCTAAAAGGCTTTATGGGAGAATTTGAACTTGATACGAATAGTCGGGATATGATAGAGTTTGTCTATAAGTATGGGCTTGGAATGAGAACAGGTCAAGGTTTTGGTTTCTTGAGTGCCTTGAAATGAATGTAGTGATCACGGGAGGAAGCAAAGGTATAGGAAGAGCCACGGTGATAAGATTTATAAAAGATGGTCATAAGGTCTGTACATGTTCAAGAAGCGAGGAGGGTCTGAAAACTCTTTGGGAAGAATTTGGACATACTGGAAAGCTTTTTCTAAAAAGGTGTGATGTTTCCGAAAGATCGTCCGCAAAGGAGTTTGTATATTTTTGCGCTGAGAAGCTGGGCGGTTTTGATGTGCTTATCAACAATGCAGGTATTTTGGGAGTGAGAGAAAGTATACAGAATTATCCAGAGGACATTTGGGAGGAAGTTATAAGGACTAACATAAACGGTACATTTTATGTAACCAAGTACGCATTAACTTTTATGAAAGAGAGAGGAGTAATAATAAACTTTTCCTCGGGGGTAGGCAAAAGACCTGCTCCTTACTGGGGTGCTTACGCAGTCTCTAAGTTTGGTATAGAAGGTTTTTCCCTTTTATTGGCACATGAGCTGAAAGACAGAGGTATAAGGGTTTACGCTTTTAATCCTGGTGCTACAAGAACACAGATGAGATCAAGCGCATACCCTCAAGAAGATCCAATGAGTCTTAAACCTCCAGAAAAAGTGGCAGATTTCATAATTAGGCTTATAAATTCACATCTACCTTCTGGATCTGTTGATTATCAGGAGTAAAAAACCTACTATCTGAAGAATACCAGTAATTACGAAGGTTAATACAAGGGTAAAGATTGTCGCATCAAACCAAAACCTCATAGGATATACACGAAGAAGCATGTCTGTATCTCTAAAGCGCCAGGAATAGGGTCCAAATACGTAATTGTGAAATGTTGTAAAAAGCCAATCGTAATCTACGAAAGATAATAAAATAAAAAAGATACCTATTCCATACACAATTAAACTGGAAAGTAAGAGCATCCAACCGATACGCCTCACACTGCGGAGTGAAAGTAGTAATATTAACATCACTGGAGTAAGGGCATAAAGAAGGGAAAAAAGAAACGAGAGAAGCTTCTTTACATCCTGCATGTGTTTTATCTCTCTATTCCCAAAAAGCCCTGAAGCTTTAAATTCCTTCATACCGCTATCTGAAAGGACTGCTCTAAGCCCGAGCTTTGCTATTTGGAGTCTCAGTTCATTGCTAAGCCCCCACCTATCTTTAGGAAAGTCATCTTTTGAGTACTCCCACTCAACGAAAAATTCTGTAAAGGCAAGTCTAACAGAAAGCAGTACGATCACTACAGGAAAGAGTACTAAGATAAGCGTTTTTCTCACCAACTTATTTGTATCCTCTTATTTGGGTATCCCCTTTGTGACAAGCTATGCACGACTTTTGCTCTCCAACGACCTTTACAAGACCAAAACTTTCAGCTATTGTCTGATGTCTGGAGTGAATCTCTTCAAGAGGTTTGAACTTTCTCATCTGGGGTATACCTATACCCTGATGACACTGATAGCATGTGAACATAGCCTTTTGCCAAAGCTCTAAAGCTTTTTCCTTTTGACCATTCTCAAGAGCTTTGGGTAGTTCCGAGTATAGTATAGCATTTCTCGTTTTTACTACGTTTTTTATATCCTCACTCCAGCTTGCAACCATGGGAACAGCTAAGGACATATTTTTCCCGCAAGCTGATACACCTGCAGGGCTTTTCAAAACTCTTAAAGCTGCATCAAACTCCCCTTTTTCTATATAACCCCTGAGAGCTACAAAAGAAAAGAAGGTTCTGTAAGCACCAACTTTAAAGTTCAATCTCACATCGGAAAGATACTTTATCGCCTTTATCACATCTTCATTGTCTTTTCCTACGATAAGCATTATATTTTTGCCATCTTGCTGAACTACTTGAATAGTTGGCTCTGCGGTGGAAATGCCAAGCCTCTTGACTATATCATTGTTTATACCTACTACTATGATATTTTTATAATCAACATTTTTTAGCTGTTTGTCACTCACAAAAAGCGGAGGCATTTTTGACATCTTTACCTCATCAACGCCAAAGCCTATATCATCCGTCCACTGACCCAGGTAGTATGCTATCTTTCCCGCTTGAGCTATAACGCGTGGATCTTCTTCCGCACCATAAACTATCAAGACATTTGGAACTGCAACATTTTTGAGAGTTGCGGGAGTCCCTGACCAAACATTTGAGTACGTTATGTAAGGAAATAATCTATCGGCAAAGTCCGGTTTTATAATAGGCTGAGCTAAAGCCAGATTCACTACAAAGAGCAAGGATGTAGCTCTCATGATCACTGCCTCCTGAGTTTATTATAGCTTAAGTTTCCATTTCCTTTCTTAGCTGTCTTTCAAGAAATGTCAACATGTATCTGAACTTCCTATCTTCTTTAATTTTCTCTTCCACTTTTTTTACCGAGTATATGGCTGAAGTGTGGTCTCTCTTGCCAAAGTACCTGCTTATTTCTACGTAAGATACACCCAAAACTACTTTACACAGATACATGGCTATCTGTCTTGCATTTATTATCCTCCTTTCTTTGCTCTCCTTTTTTATATCTTCCGGTCTTAGTTTAAAGTGCTTTGCGGTAAACTCTACCACAAAACGTATATCTTTGCCCTTTTCTTCCTTTTGGTTTTCTTTTATTCCCACCACCTTTAATGTTCTTATGGCACCTTCTATCTCCCTAACGTTGTAGCCCGTGTTCTCAAAGATGTATCTTATTACTTTATCGTCAAGAGGCATGCCGTAAAGGATCAACTTCTGCTTTATTATAGAAAGCTTCGTTTCATCATCCAGTCCTATCTCTATGACGAGACCACCCTCAAACCTGCTTATGAGTCTATCAGAAATGTCCTTTAAGTCTTTGGGGTGTCTATCACTTACCAAAACTATCTGCTTGTCTTTTGAATACATATTCTCAAAGATTCTGAAGAGTTCTATTTGAGTTCTCTCTTTTCCGCTTAAAAACTGCACATCGTCAAGAAGCAGTATATCAACGCTTGAATACTTTCCCCTGAAAGCTTCTATCTGCCCATTTTTTAAGTACGCTATCATCTCATCGGAAAAGTCGCTTATAGGGGAGTATATAACCTTATAGCCGTGAGCCTTTGCCATGTTACCTATAGCATGTAAAAGGTGTGTTTTACCGAGCCCCACGTTCCCATAAATGAAAAGGGGATTGAAGGAGGTCCCCGGATAGCGACCCACTTCTGTACAAACTTTATAAACTAACTCGTTAGCTTTTCCTACCACAAAGTTATCAAAGTTATACCTTTCTATAAGGTTACTTGGATAGTTTTCCCTCTCCTTTTCTTCTGCACTTCTTACCTCTATGCTCTTTCCGTAATTGAATACCCTACTTTTTATGTACTCCACAGCCCACTTCTTATAGGCTTCTGTGGGAGCGATCAGGATCACTTTATCGCTTCTTTCCTCTATCCTGAACTGACGGAATATCCCAACTGCAAATTTGTCTGTCTGCTCAATGAAGACCAAAAAATCCTGCCTCTCCATATGCTCCTCTTTCCCTTTTTTAATTACCTATATTAAGACACTCTTCTAAAGGTGACTCAACAGAAAAGTTTTGTAATCACAGGGTTTTACGAATGGTTTTATAAGTCACCTCCTCATTGAGAAAATCCTTTAAATAGACTAAAAAACTCTTCCGGAGAGAGTCTTTCAAAATTTCTTATTTCAAGGTTTTCCTCAAGGTGTCTTAATTTGCTCATCCCAACAAGGGCGGTACCTACCCCAGGCGTACTGAGAACAAACTGTAAAGACGCAAGCACGTCAGAACTTACCTTCAGTTTTTCCTTCAGGGCTTGCGGTACCCTACCTATAACTCTACCTTGATAGATACTCGCACTTGTATAAACGTATAAACCAAGCTCCTTACAAGCTTCTATGCTTGAAAGTTTCTTACCGTTCAGTTCTTGATTCTTTAAGGTAAATGCTTCTGGCATACCCAAATTATAAGGGAGCTGTATAAATCTAAAGTGGTGATCCTCTCCAGCTACATCCACAGCTATCTTTAAAAGCTCCGAAAGATTGAGATACTGCCTACTTGTTGGAGCTACCCTAAAACCGCTCCAGGTGGCAAGCCCATAATACCTTATTCTCCCTACCTTAACCTGAGATTCAAGGTATTCAAAGCACTCTCTTATCTTTCTGTTAAAACTTTCCCTACTGAAAAAGCTTAGCTGTTCTTCCGGATTGTGTAAAAAGTATATATCCACATGGTCCGTACGCATATTTTCAAGGCTTTTTTCCAGACACCAATTAATAAATTTTGCCGAAAGGTAATGTCCTTGAGGTGTCATCTCCTCAAGTTTTATGATGCCAGTGTTTACGAAGTTCTCATAAAAATAATCCTTCGGATCAGCACCCGAATCTATATCGTAAGGCACGTATCCTCCCTTTGTAGATATAACGAGGGATCCCTTTCCAAGTTCTTTGACAATGCTACCTATGTCTCTTTCGCTTTTCATGTATCTGTAAACTATAGCGGTGTCTACTACATTCACACCTTTAGCCAGCGCTCCTTTTATGACCTCTATGTATTCTTTGGATGTTTTATCATCTGGCTCACCAAGATAAGTACCTACACCAAGTTCCGAAAGCTCAAAATCAAGAAAATGTTTTTTCATATTTACCTTGTTTACCAAAACCACCAAAAAGTTAATGGTGGTTCTGGGCTGGAGCATTTATATCCCGCCCTTTTTTAGGCTGGCTCAGACCCCAGCAGGCGGCATTTGAGCCAGCCACAACCTCACTATATTATCTTACCCTTTGGAACTTTTATGTTTACCTCCTATCAAGGCTTTTGTATATATCACCTAAATATAGCTTATAGTAAAGCGGTCTTCCGTGAGGGCATACTTCCCTGTTTTCAAGGTTCATCCATGCTTGCACGAGCTTTAGAGCTTCTTCCTTTGATATGCGTTCTCCAGCTTTGAGAGAAGCCCTGCACGATGCTGACGCATCACGGGTATTTTCGTATGTCATGCTTTCAGACAAAAGGTGTTGATCAAAAAAGTATATGTAATCTCCGATCCGTGCAAGTATAAGCGTGCTATCTATGATACCAATTATTTCAGGGGTCGGGTTGTAAGTCTTTGTATCCTGGGCAAGTACAAAGGGGTACCAAACTTCCTTCTTAAAAATTTCCCTTATCATCTCCTTGATGAGATTTTCCTTGTATATTCTCACCTCCCTCTTTTTGGGGTGGACATTTACGTCTACCATGTAAGAAGGCAAATCTATATAACACACGCATATCTTTTTATAGCCTACAGCTTTCCTTATATACTCTATGAGATTTCTGTTTTGAACGGGTCTTGAATTAACGAAGATGTATATTTCTCCCCGTAAACTCTGTAATGATGTGTATACGCTCACTGTCACACTTTCTTTTGTGATCTTTCTATCCTCGAACTTTTGTCTAAAAAGCATCTGTACTCTTTCCTTCCTGTCTTCTGAAGGGTAAAGATCAAAAATTTTCCTACCGTTTGAATGCAATGTAAAATGTACATCCCATCTTGAAAGAGCATACTCCTTCAAAAGCTTGATTATTCTGTTTCTTTCGGTATCCTCTTTTTTCAAAAACTTGAGTCTCACCGGGAGGTTGTAAAAGAGGTCATAAACCTCCACGCACGTACCTGTTTGCATACCTATCTCACGCTTATCCAATACCTTACCACCTTCCACCTCCATTCTTACACCCGTGTCATCCTGAAAGAATCTTGATTTTATAATCATCCTGCTCACAGTAGCTATGGAGTGCAGTGCCTCTCCCCTAAAACCGAAAGACTTTATGTGCATAAGGTCACTAACATCCTTTATTTTGCTGGTTGACCATCTTTGTATGACCCTTTCCATATCTTCTTTGTGTATACCTGTGCCGTTATCTTTCACACTTATATATCTTTTACCACCTTTTAGTATTTCCACATCTACCCTCGAGCTATTTGCATCAAGAGCATTTTCCACAAGCTCCTTCACACAATCAACGGGACTTTCTATCACCTCACCGGCTGATATCTTTTCCCTAACTTCCAAAGGGAGTGTATGAACAAACATATCTAATAAAATATTAAGATAACGCTAAGAGATAAAAGGTGAAGTGTATCTTGACAAAAAAATTTTGAGACTGTATATTAATTCCATAACTTTTTAGGAGGTTAGAGATGAACCTGGAAGAGGTAAAACCTGGTACTCAAGTCATGATACAGGATCTCGTAGGAAAACAGGATGTGTTGAGGAGAGTAGAAGCTATGGGGTTGAGACGTGGAAAGAGGGTTGAGGTACTCCAAAGCCTTGGTAGAACTATATTACTTAAACTTAACAACTCAAGACTTGTAATAAGTAAGGATATTGCCAGAAACATATCTGTAAAATGAAGATTTTATCAAAAACGCTTAAGGTTGCCCTTGCAGGTAACCCTAATGTAGGTAAGACGAGCTTACTTAACCATCTGGTAGGTACAACCCTCAAGGTAGGAAACTGGCCAGGTGTTACTGTTGAGAAGAGAGAAGGCAAAGCTACATATAACGATTATACGCTGATCCTGGTTGATCTACCGGGTATATACACATTAGAACCCATTTCGGAGGATGAGCTTATAGCTTACAAATTTCTCACTTATGATGAGCCGGATGTTATCGTAAATGTTATAGAAACTCCAAATATGGAGAGGGATCTTCTTTTAACCGTTGAACTTCTTGAGTTTGGTATACCGATGGTGGTAGCTTTGAATATGATGGATGAAGCTCAAAAGCTCGGTATAGAGATAGATACAGGTAGACTTGAGGAGCTTTTAGGTGTCAAGGTAGTAAAAACCAACGGAAGGACAGGTGCAGGTGTAAAAGACATCTTATCAGCTATCGTGGAGATTTACGAAAAGAGTATGAAACCTAAGCAGGTGCGGTATTCGGAAGATCTTGAAAGCCTCATTGACAGTTTGAAAGATGGAACATCAGAATCAAAGCATCACCTTATAAAAAAACTCCTCTCCAACAGGGAATATACGCAAAAGATTGAAAGGCTTTACGGAAAGCCCGCTTACGATGTATTAAAAGAAAACAGATTCGCCTTCGCTCACGGTCTTTACAACGAGGTAGTAAAAAGAAAGCATATCACTTCAACTGACCTCACTTCTCTTTTGGATAAATTCTTACTCCATCCTTATATAGGTACATTTACCTTTCTTCTTGTTATGTTCTTTCTCTTTAAGATCTCCTTTGATTTCTCAAAACCGTTCATGGACTGGCTTGACGGTTTTTTAAATAACTTTCTCTCTCCTCTGGTAAAGATGTGGCTTGAAGAATCTGGAATTTCAGACTGGGTAGTGAAGTTTGTTTCAGAAGCTCTTATAGGAGGTGTGGGCTTCGTCCTGACTTTTACTCCGTTGATAGCCACTATATATTTGATACTCTCCTTTCTTGAATTTACCGGATATCTCCCGAGGATAGCTTTTCTTATGGATAGGTTCATGCACAGGCTGGGGCTTCACGGTAAGAGTGTAATACCCTTACTTTTGGGTTTTGGGTGTAATGTACCTGCCATAGTGGCGACGAGAACTATGGAAAGCAGAAGGGATAAACTTCTGGTTATAGCCATGATACCTTTTATGAGTTGTCCAGCGAGGCTTGTTGTTTTTTCTTTTTTTGCGGTAACCTTTTTCAAAAACCCCGCTATAGTGATCTTTCTACTTTATTTAATGGGTGTGGCGGTTGCACTCTTTACTGCTATACTCCTCAGAAAGACTGTCTTTGCAGGAGGTCTTTATCACTTTGTGATGGAACTCCCTCCTTACCGTCTTCCAACTTTGAGACTGTTACTCAGGATAGTTTGGGTGTACCTTAGGGACTTTTTGTACAGAGCAGGCACGCTCATATTTGCGGTTTCTGTAGTTATATGGCTTAGCATGAATATTCCTCCTGGAGTGACAAAAGCAGAAGATAGTCTCGCCGGAAAGATAGGACAGCTTATTACTCCACTGTTTGAGCCTATAGGTATAAATGACTGGAGGATATCTACATCACTAATTCCTGCCTTCCTTGCAAGGGAGATAGTTCTCAGCTCCATGGCAACCATATATACAGCACAAGACAAAAGCAGTAAAGAGTTTTTACCTGATCAAGAAGCAAAGAAACAGCTCTTTGCTTTAGGAAGTGCTGTAAAGGAAGCTTTTTCTTCGCTTATTGATCCTCTCCCGAAAACCTTTGAGGTCTCTGAAGAGTATACGCCACTCAGAAGTGCTATATCAAAGAGTTTGAACGGAGCAAGCGCCCTATCATTTATGATATTCATTCTCATTTATACCTCCTGTCTTGGAACAGTTGCGGTTATGTGGAGAGAAGCTGGTAAAAAATTTGCGCTTAGCTTTCTTGCCTATAGTTTTGTTTTGGCTTGGCTTACAGCCTTTTTGATTTATAAAATAGGGAGTCTAATATGAGCTGGTTGGGAATAATTTTGCTTTTTCTTTTGGCTTCCATCCTCTTTTTTTTGTGGAGGAAAAATAAAAAAAGTTGCTGTCAAAATTAGCGCTATCTTTTTATGCCTGCTGACAGCTCTGTAATTGGTAGTATTACACTGAAAACTACAAAAGCAACGAGAAGACCAATGACAAGCATGGACAAGGGTTCTGCAAACCTTATCCAAAAGCTTATTACTCTCATTGCTTGCTTATCATATAGTTCTTCAAGTAATGATAGCATCTTTTCAAGCTCACTACCCTTCTCACCCGTGCTTACAAAGTTGATAAAAAGTGGTGGGAAGATACCTGTACTTTTTAACACTTCTGATAGGCTCTTGCCCTTAAAAAGCTCCTCCTCAATACCTTCCACACTTTTTCTCATGTAAAGGTTAGTCAAACTTCCCCTGCTTAAAGAAAGTGCCTTTACCAAAGGTATACCTGAAAGGAGAGCCATACGCAAGCTTCCTGCAAATCGAGACAGGTTAAAGTAATAAGACACCTTTCCAAAGATAGGTATTTTCAAAAAAAGTGCATCTATCTTTTCCCTACCTGAGGCTTTTATTCCAAAAAAGAGAAGGGCGATCGCAAAGGGCGAAAGATAAAATAGATAGCCTATGATCTTGGAAATAAACAAAAGCATCTTTGTTACCAAAGGTAGATCTTTGCCAAAACTTGCAAGCACACTCGCAATTTTCGGCACCACAAACTTTATTACTACTATGACCGAGAGGAAACTCATAACTATCACAAAGGTGGGATAAGTCAGAGAAGAGATTATTCTCGCCCTAACATCGGATATTCTCTGTAAGAAATTTCCAGCTATATTGAAGATCTCCTCAAGATTTTCGCCCCTTTCCGCCACCTTAATCATCTCCACGAGAAAATCCGGGAATATCTCAGCATTTTTAAAAGCTAAAGGAAGCGGTTCACCTCTCTCTATGGACTCCTTTATGGAAGCTATCGCTTCGGAAAGTCTTTTGTCTTGTGTCTGTTCACGGAGTACTTCAAGTGCTTTTGTGAGATTCAATCCGGACGATAAAAGGAGTGAAAGCTGTAAAAGTGCAAAAGACAGGTCTTCCTGAGAGGGCTTTCTCTTTATTATCTCTCTGCTCAGTATGTTCTTCTTCTCTTCCTCAATCTTGATGGGTTTTATACCTTGGGAAATCAAAAGCCTGTACGCAGAATTTATATCCGAAGCATCAATTTTGCCTCTTCTTAATTTGCCATCTTTGTCAATACCCGTGTATAGCAAAGCCATTAATCAACCCAGTAGTTAGGTGCTTCCTTGGTTATCACAACGTCATGAACGTGTGATTCTCTATATCCTGCGTAAGTTATCTTCACAAACTTAGCTTTCTCCCTAAGCTCTTTTATGTTATTGGCACCAACGTAACCCATACCCGAGCGAATTCCTCCTACGAGTTGGAACATGATATCACTGAGTCTACCTTTATAAGGTACCCTACCTTCTATACCTTCTGGAACAAACTTCTCCATGCTTTCCTGCCCATACCTATCGCTTGAGAACCTGCTCATCATAGCACCCAGTGATCCCATCCCCCTGTATACCTTGTAGGCTCTGCCTTGATAATATATGGTCTCACCGGGAGCTTCCTCAGTTCCTGCGAGGAGATTCCCAAGCATGACCGCACTCGCACCTGCAGCAAGAGCTTTGACTATATCACCCGAATACCTTATGCCTCCATCCGCTATTATGGGGATACCATGATCTTTAGCTTCCTGATAAGCCCACATTATGGCTGTTATCTGTGGAACACCAACCCCCGCAACTACCCTCGTGGTACATATAGAACCTGGACCTACGCCAACTTTTACGGCGTCAGCACCGGCTTTTATAAGATCCCTTACCCCTTCTGCGGTTGCCACATTTCCAGCTATTACATCCACATGAGGATAGTTGGACTTTATCATTTCAACTGTTTCCAAAACTCTCTTTGAGTGCCCATGGGCTGTATCCACTACGATCACATCAACGTGAGCATAAACCAGGGCTTCAACACGCCTTGTAGTGTCAGGTCCTGTGCCAACAGCTGCACCTACCCTAAGCCTTCCTATCTCATCCTTACAGGCGTTAGGATACTTTTTCCTCTTTACTATGTCTTTTATAGTTATAAGCCCGCGCAATCTCCCTTCTTTGTCCACTATAGGGAGTTTTTCCACTTTGTGCCTTTGGAGTATCTCTTCTGCTTCCTCAAGGGTCACCCTTTCCTGAGCTGTTATTAATCCTTCCTTCGTCATAAAGAGGGAGACAGGTTTGTCATAATCCGTAGATTTTAAAAAGCGAAGATCCCTGTTGGTAAGAATACCAACAAGCATACCGCTACCGTCAACCACAGGTACACCGGAGATCTTATACCTTTCCATAATTTGCATAGCTTCTCTGACAGTGTTGTTAGGGTGGACAGTTATAGGTTGGAGTATCATCCCACTTTCGGATTTTTTTACCTTCTGTACTTCCTCAGCTTGCTTTTCTATCGGCATATTTCTGTGGATTATACCTATACCACCTTCTCTAGCGAGAGCTATAGCGAGCCTTGACTCGGTGACAGTATCCATAGCAGCGGAAACTATAGGGATGTTTAATTTTATCCTCTTTGTAAGATGAGTAGATACATCAACCTCATGAGGAAGCACCTCGGAGTATTGGGGAACCAAAAGTACATCATCAAAAGTGTAACCTTCAGAAAACTGCTCAGCCTCCATATATTAATTATACTATCTATTATCCCTTTATAAGCTTTTTAAGTATTGCAAATCTCGTATCTCCCTTACTTTCTTCCTTCAAAGGAATTCCTTTACACTGGGGATCGCAGAGTGGTTTGGTGGGTACGCTAAGTATAATCTGTTCCCTTACGAGATTTACAAGATTAAAGCTCTCTTCATCTTCAAAGAAAGACACATCAAGATCCTTAGGTTTTATGTGAACTATGTCCCTCATAGGGTAAGGTTCTATCCTCACATCTTCCGAAAGACTCATTTCCCTAACAAACGGAGAGAGACATCTACTACACTCAAGTGTGATGTTACCTTCTATCTCCATGTGAACGTGGTAACCTCCCTTTTCTTTTGTTATTTCTACGTAAACATTTACCGGATCTTTTAACTCTCCCATGTCCGCAGGCAAGCTCAACTCCTTTGGTGATAATCTGTAAAAGCCTGTAAATCTCGCCCTTCTTTTAAATATTTCCTTTAGATTAAGTGTAACCATAATGGTTTAAAATACTTCTACATACGGAAAATTCAAGGAGGTTTCCTATGAACATAGTGGCTATAGGAGGAGGTACGGGACTTTCAAGTTTACTCAGAGGTCTTAAAAAAGAGGTAGGAGAAAGGGTAAAGAGTTTATCCGCTATAGTTACCGTTGCGGACAGCGGTGGAAGTACGGGGAGACTTAGGAAAGTGTACAATTTACCTGCTCCAGGAGATATAAGAAACTGCATAGTGGCACTCTCAGAAAGTGAACAGATCATGCAACAGCTATTTCAGTACAGATTTAAAGGTGAAGAACTGGAAGGACACGCATTTGGAAATCTCTTCCTAATAGCGCTCACAGACATCACAGGAAGCTTTATGATGTCTATAAAGATAGCATCTCAGATCTTGAGAACTAAGGGAGACATCATCCCGGCGACCGTTGACGATGTTCAGTTATGTGCCGAGTTTTCAGATGGTGTGGTGGTAGTAGGTGAAGAGGAAATAACAAACTACGGCAGAGAAAGAAAAGTGAGAATTGAAAGGATATGGATAGAACCTGAGGATACGCTCACACCTATCGATGCCATAGGGAGGATAGAATCTGCTGATATGATAACTTTCGGTCCGGGAAGCCTTTACACTAGTGTGATCCCAAACCTCCTCATAAGGGATATAAAGGAGGCTGTAGAGAGATCAAGCGCCCTAAAGGTTTTTATAGTTAACGCTATGACACAACCCGGTGAAACTGACGGATTTACCGCTTATGACCATCTTACTACCTTCCTGAAACATTCAGGTATAAAAAGGGTGGATGCGGTGGTAGTGAACACAAAGATGCCATCAAACTCTCTTCTCAAGAGGTATTTAGATGAGGGACAGGAACCTGTAATACCGGATGTTGCGAGGATAGCAAAGGAAGGATTTAACGTTTATGCTGAGGATCTCATAGGTGAGAAGGAAGACTTTGTAAGACACGATCCGGACAGGCTTGCGGACCTTCTTATGAGAGTTTATTACAACTATGCCATTCTTCCTTAATTTTAATACTTCAAGTATGCCCGAGGAAAAAGTAGAGGTACTCGTATGCGGTAGCGGTATAGGAGGGCTCACAACAGCTATAACCTTAAAGGAACTTGGGATAAAACCGGTGATCCTTACAAGAGGTAGGGGAAACACTTACTACTCTCAGGGAGGTATAGCCTCTGCGATTCATCCAAAAGATAGCAGTTTTTCGCACTTTATGGATACGCAAAGGGCAGGAAGAGGTCTGTGTAATGAAAAAGCTCTTAGCATACTTGTTGATGAAGGCATTCAGAGGATATCGGATTTGGAAAGATGGGGTGTGGAGTTTGACAAATACGGAGAGTTTTACGAGACAACCTTAGAAGGTGGACATTCCTTTCCAAGGGTACTGAAAGTGAAGGATTACACTGGAAAAGCCATATACGAGGCATTACTTAAAAAGGCTCAGGAACTTGATATCCCCATAATTTCAGGTGAGCTTGAGGAGGTGATAGCTAACGAGAAATTGCACGGCATTTTATATTACGATGGGGATTTGAGATTTTTAAGGGTAAAGGTGCTTGTGCTTGCTACTGGAGGAGCTTCAAGTATGTTTCTCCATACGTCAAACCCGGTAAAAGTGAGGGGGGATGCCATAGGTATAGCCTTAAGATGCGGTATGAATGTAAAAAATCCAGAGTTTGTCCAGTTCCACCCTACGGTGGTTGAAGGTACAAACTTACTCATATCTGAAGCTGTAAGGGGAGAGGGTGCCTTACTCGTAGATGACAGTGGTGAGAGATTCATAAACGAGCTTGAACCCAGAGATGTGGTAGCAAGAGCCATATACAGAAAAATCAAAGAAGGAAGAAAAGTCTTCATAGATATGAGACCAGTAGCCAAAGGTGGTAAAAATCTGTATGAGAGGTTTCCCACCATAATGGGATTTTTAAAAGGTATGGGAATAAATCCAAAGAAGGATCTCGTACCTGTAGTCCCCGCTGCCCACTACTTTATAGGAGGTATAGAGGTTGATCTATATGGTAGAACACACCTTCAGGGTGTTTATGCTGTAGGTGAGTGTGCCTGTAGCGGAGTTCACGGAGCTAATCGCCTCGCTTCCAATTCCCTTTTAGAAGGTGTTGTGTTTGGATACAGAACTGCCTACAGGGTGTATTATGACATGAAGTTTCTATCTTTTAGCTTTTTAAACTTTAAAAGTGAAAGGAGCGGATCTCTTAAACCTCCATACAGCTTTGAGGATTTGAGAAAGCTCATGTGGGAGATGTGCGGAGTTGAAAGGGAGGAAGGTGAACTTGCAGAGGCCATAAGGAGGCTAAAGAGCTGGATAACTGACTATAACAAATGGGAAGCTACAGTACATAATAGAGAACTTCTTGACATAAGTTTGGTGGCGCTTTCTACACTCAAAGCTGCATTGATAAGAAAGGAAAGCAGAGGGGTACACTACAGAAGAGACTTCCCTTATGAGAGGGAAGAATTCAGAAGGGACAGCTTTATAAGACTTGAAGAACTACTTGAGTTCTAATTTCTGTGAAGGTGATACATAAATTACGCACTCATCACGCACGATACTTTCAAGCTCCGTATGTGTAAGCGTCAGAACTAAAACTTTTCCGCTTTCGGCTTTAACCTTGTATAGCTTTTTCAATTGCTGTACGCAGTTAGTATCTTTCACAAGTACTTTAAAGTCCCTTTCACCTTCGTAACCTCTCGTGTATAGGTCCCCGGCTCTTGAATCAAGTTTTTTTACCATATTAGCACACGCCAGCACACCAAACAGCGCAAAAACTATCAAGTATCTCACACAGAAATTATAAACCCCAAAGAGTGGATGTGCTATACTTACAAACTATGCTTCAGGAAATTATTGCTACTGGCTTCTTCGTAGGTAGGTTCAGGTACGCTCCCGGTAGTGTAGGTACTCTCTTAGGTATTCCCTTAGTGTATCTCTTTGCCATCAAATGGTGGCTTGTTTTATTCTTGGGTGTAGTTCTTTACTTGCTGGGGGTTTGGGCATCGGGATATGTAGTAGAAGTTACAAAAGATAGAGATCCAGAAGATGTAGTAATTGACGAGATTTTGGGATACTTCTTGTCTTTTGTGTTTGTAGAACCGACCTTCAAATCCATGATTGTAGGTTTCTTAACCTTTCGCCTACTTGACATCCTTAAGCCTTATCCTATTAATCTTTTTGAGAGATTACCAAAAGGTCACGGTGTGATGGCTGATGATACGATCGCAGGTCTATTAAATGCTGTCTTTCTGTTTTTTCTCTTCCATTAACTGAATATACTTAGATCCAGCAAGAAGTGCGGTGAAAGATAAATTTATCCATATAAAAAACAGAAGCACGGAACCCATAAAACCATAAAGAGGGTTTAACGTGACGAACTTGACGACAAAGAGGGAAAAGATTTTATTGAGTAAGATCAAGCTGAGTGATGTAAAGGTTGCACCAGCACATATATCCCTAAAAGCGTATTTCTTGGGCAGGAATAAAGCGTATATGAAAAGAGCAAGAATCCAGAGGGAAAAGAAATTTATGATATAAAAAAAGTGGGTTGTGTAACTGCCAACGTGGGTTTTAAAAAAGGAACCTATGAGGAATAGGAGGGAGAGGGTTAGCGTATAAATGATTATGAGTGCAGGTGTCTTTATCCAAAAGACCCATTCTTTTTCTGAGTATGCCTCTGATAGTATGTAAAGAAAAGCTCTGTGGAGACTTTTGGAAAAACCTACAGAAAAAAAGTAGGCAAGTAGTAAGGATACAGCTGAACCCGAAGCTCTGTGTTGGTAAACTTTCAGTATCTCAAGGATAACCTTTTCGGTCTGTTCAGGAAAGAGTAAAACCGCGTAACTTATGAGCTTATTAAAATCAAAGAAAGGTAAAAAAGAAGCGAAAAAACTTGAAAACATCAGGAGGGATCCCAATATCATAGTAAAGCTGTAAGTTAATGAAGATGCATGATAAGCGTAGCCTTCGTTTATAGATGCGTAAAGTGCATAAAAAATACACTTTACACCGTCAAATATCCTTGATTTCATACTCCACCCTTTCTCCAAAAGGACTTCTGAAGATGAATCTATCACCGTCTCTCTCAAGTACGTAGTTGGGGATCAGGGGGACTTTACCTTTACCTCCCGGTAGATCAACAGCATAGGTGGGTATACCCATCCCGGATATCCTCCCTCTGAGGTACTCCATGATCTCAATCCCTTTGTCTATACTTGTTCTGAAATGGATAGCACCTTTTACAGGATCGCAGTGAAAAAGGTACTGGGGTTTTACCTTTATCCTGAGAAGCTTTCTGAAAAGTTCAAGCATTGTATGCGGATCGTCGTTCACACCTTTTAAAAGAACCGTTTGATTGTTTACGGGTATACCTCTTCTGAGTAACTTTTCAACAGCCTCCTGGGACTCTGGTGTTATTTCCTTAGGGTGATTAAAGTGTGTATTTATCCATATAGGTGAGTATTTCTCCAAAATATCAAGTAGCGTGTTGTCAAAGAATCGCTGAGGAGCAAGGACTAAAAGCCTCGTTCCAAAACGTACAATTTCCACATGCTTTATCTTCCTGAGCTCGGAAAGTATATAGTTGAGCTTTTCGTAACTCAAAGATAGTGGCTCACCACCTGAGATAAGCACGTCCCTTATTTCCTCGTGCTTTCTTATGTAGTCTATCATAGCTTTTAGCTCCTCTTTTGTCCTTGAGCGTTCACCTTGTACGAATATCCTCTTTCTCATACAGTGTCTGCAGTAAACAGCACAAAAAGTGGTAACATTCAAAAGAACGCGATCTTCGTACCTGTGAGTCAGTCCGGGTAATGAGCCTTCCTCCCTAAAAGGATCAGGCTCCCCCAGGCTTTGAAGCTTTTCATCTACCTCTACAGCACGCGGTATGCATTGAAGCCTTACCGGATCGTTTGGATCTTCAGGATCTATTAGTGAAAAGTAATGTGGGGTTATGGCTAATGGATATATACCCTTTGTCCTTTCTATACCCTCTACTTCTTCCGGAAGAAGCTTTATATATCTTTCTATCTCTTCCTTAGTCTTTATCCGGTTTTTTATCTGCCAGCTATAGTCTCTCCACAGTTTTATTGGTACATTTTCAAAAAATCTCCTCATGGAAAGCATTATATTATTATGTGATGGATCGCATATTTGTGTGGGGGCTTAACTTTAAAACCGCACCCATTGAATACAGAGAAAGGCTCGCATGTAGTAAAGATGAAATACCCTATCTTCTTACCGCATTGAAAACGCTCAGGGGTGTAGAAGAGCTTGTTATACTTTCAACCTGTAACAGAGTAGAAATTTATGTTGTTGCGGAAGATTCTTGGGTAATCAAAGATATGGCTGAAAACTTACTTGAATTAAAGGGCGTAAATCAGAATGTAAAAAGGTACGCCTTCTTTCTGCAGGGAAGGGAAGCTGTATTTCATATATTTAAGGTTGCATCAAGCCTTGATTCCATGGTCATAGGTGAAACGCAGATAACATCACAGTTTAAAGAGGCGTTTCGGACCGCTAAGGAGGCAGGTACCGTAGGGAAGATACTCAATAGACTTTACGAAAAATCTCTCAGGACAGCAAAGCGGGTGAGGACACAGACAGGTATAAGTAGAAATGCTGTGTCAGTTAGTTACGTAGCTGTTGAGCTGGCAAAGAAGATATTTGGTGATCTAAGAAAGGCAAAAGTGCTTCTTGTAGGTACTGGTGAAATGGGTGAACTTTCCGCAAGGTATTTAAAAAAGCTACAAGCAAGTCTCTTTATAACAAACAGAACTTATGAAAGGGCTGTGGACCTGGCTCAGAAACTTGAAGGGCATGCCTTAAGGTTTGAGAGCCTTGATGAGTACCTTCACGAGTTTGATATAGTGATCCTATCTACAAGTTCAAAGGAAGCGGTTTTGAAAAAAGATACAGTTAAAAGAGCTATAAAGGTAAGGAACTACAAGCCCATGTTCATTATAGATATATCCGTACCGAGAAATGCAGATCCTTCCATCAATGACCTTGACGAGGTCTTCCTATACAACATCGATGACCTAAGAAGCATAGCAGAGAAGAATCTGTCTGAGCGGTTAAAAGAAAAAGAGAAAGGTGAGATCATAGTATGGGATGAAGTAGAAAAGTTCACAAAATGGCTTGAACTACTCCAAGTAGAAAACTACATCATAAAAATAAAAGAAAAATGGAGTGCTGTGGAAGCCAGAGAACCTGCGGTAAGGAAGCTCATCCACTCAGTTATAGAAGAGATAAGAAAGCAACCCCCCTTAGCGGAAAAATTGTTTAAAATATTCGTCCAGGAGGTAGATAATGGAGACGCGTTCAGAGGGCTACCCTATGTCTATAACAGAGCTGATGGAACTTGAATCCGAGTATTCCATAAAGGCTTACATACTTATAAAAGCTGACCCAAGAGAGATACCCTCAATAATGCTCGCACTTTCCACTTTTGAAGGTGTAAAGACAGCGGATGTGGTTACAGGTCCGTACGACATAATAGTCTTTGCAGAACTTCGTAATCAGGATGAACTTGGCAAGCTCGTAATAAATAAGATACACTCTTTGGAAGGGGTTAGAGAAGCTCTAACCTGTGTTGTGGTTAAGATATGAAGTATCCAGAGGTTTTGGAGTACGAAGACCGCATAGTGGTTTTATATTCAAGTGAAGAGCCATATTACAACGAAGAAGATGATGGTGTTATCCTCTACTATTCAAAGAGGGGAAACATAGTCAAGATTGTAATAAAGAAAGATGAGAAACACCACATTATATACTTCTGAATGCCTTTTTATAGAGGGTGGGCAAAGATTAAAAGGTAGTGTGCGCATATCAGGTTCTAAAAATGCATCCCTGCCTGTGATGATGAGTAGCTTGTTAACGGATCAGGTGTGTGAAATACACGAAGTTCCTCATCTTCTTGATGTAGAAAGTACCATTGAACTCTTGCAAGTGTTAGGTGTTGATGTAAGTTATGACGGAGGGTGTGTTAGGATAGATCCTTCAAAAGTGAATAGTTTCGTTGCACCTGATAACATAGTGAGAAGGATGAGGGCTTCAGTACTCGCAATGGGTCCACTTTTGGCAAGGTTTGGTAGAGCTGTGGTTGCCATGCCTGGTGGATGCTCCATAGGTGTAAGAGCTATAGACCAGCACATTAAAGTCTTTGAGAAAGGTGGAACTTTTGTTAGAGTGGAACACGGTTATATACACCTTGAGGTGGAGAGGATAAAGCCTGTCGAGTACACCTTTGAGGTTGTTACAGTTACGGGAACAGAAAATGCACTTATGTTTCTTAGCAGGTGTGAAAAGAGAAGTATTCTCAGAAACATAGCCGTAGAGCCTGAGGTTATAGACCTCGTAGAAGTTTTGAAAAGTATGGGTGTAAGCATAGAAATAGAAGGAAGAACAGCCATAATTAAAGGTAATGCTGAACTCAAGGGTTTTGATCATAAAGTGATACCTGATAGGATAGAGGCAGGTACTTTTTTAGTAGCAGGTTTCATGACAGGGGGAGATATAGAACTTGAAAATGTGCGCGTTGAACATTTAGGTAGCGTAATAGAGAAGATCAGGGAAGCTGGAGCTTGCGTTGAGATCCTTGCACCAGATAAATTGAGAGTTAGATCAGAAGGGGATGGCATAAGACCCATTTCCATTTCTACATCGGAGTATCCTGGCTTTCCTACCGATATGCAGGCTCAGTTTATGTCTATGTGCTGTATAGCCCGAGGTTCTTCAGAGATAACGGAGAATATTTTTGAAAATAGATTTCAGCATGTGGCTGAGCTTCAGAGGATGGGTGCTGACATACACGTAAAGGGTAGAACAGCCTTTATAAGAGGAGTTAAGAAGCTTACCGGTGCAGAGGTTTTCTCAACGGATCTGAGAGCTTCGGCAAGCCTTGTACTTGCAGGTTTAGTTGCCGAAGGTAGAACCATCGTAAGAGAGATATATCACTTAGACAGGGGATACGAAAAGCTTGATGAGAAGTTAAAAGGCTTAGGGGCGCTGATACAAAGGCGCCCCACTTTTGATATTACTTAATTTCTATCTTTCTTTCCTTTGAAACCTCAGCCTTTGGAAGCCTTATTTCCAAAACACCATCTTTGAACTCAGCTTTTACTTGTTCCGCCTTTACCTCAGCAGGTAGGGTTAACACTCTCTCAAACTTTCCGTAAACTCTCTCAACTCTGTGAAGGGCTTCAGTTTTCTCTTCGCGTTCTTCTTTTTTTTCTCCTTTAATCTGTAACACGTTATCTTTTATACTGACCTCAATATTCTCCTTTTTTACACCGGGCAGTTCAGCTTTGACAACAATCTCATTATCCGTTTCATACATTTCAACAGCCGGTGCAAAAGCTCTTTCCACTTCCTCTCCAGGCCACAGCTCCTCAAGGAGTCTGTCAAACTCCCTTCTTATTCTTTCAAGCTCGGCAAAGGGACTCCACAGCATTAAACCTCTTCTCATGACCCTCACCTCGCTTTCCAAACACCGGCCGGCGTTCGGGCTGGGGTATTTATATACCGCCTTTTTATGCTGTCCCTTCCCCAGCGGGCGGTATTGGGACAGCGTATATTTTTTAATATATTGAACTGTCTTATGCTGTCAAGTCTTCAAAGGAAAGCACGACAGTGCCTGCCTTCATCATTTGACCAATAGCTCTGTCCGTGTCGCCTGCGTTTACATCTACACCTTTGATAGCGTCAATGAGAAGAAAAGTCTGATAGCCTAAATTGATTGCTCCTATCACCGTATTCTTTACGCAGTAATCTGTTGCCACACCCCCTACAAAAACTCTTTTTACGTTCCTCTCCCTTAAAAGACTTTCCAGCAAGGTACCTTGAAATCCAGAATAAGCGTCAAAATCCTTACTCGTTCCTTTGGAAATTATAAACTTGTTATCCTTAGGTATGATCAGGTCCTTGTGGAACTTAGCTCCTTCTGTGTCCTGTACGCAGTGAGGTGGCCATATACCGCCGTTGTCTTTAAAAGATATGTGATCAACCGGATGCCAGTCTCTTGTAAAATAAACTGGAAGACCCATTGAAGAGAAGGTATCTATGTAGGCATTGAGCTTAGGTACTATCTTGTCAGCGTCCGGTACAGGCAAAGCTCCCCACGGCATAAAGTCATTTTGCATATCTACTACTATCAAAGCGTCTCTCTCTGTTAGCTTCACCTTCATAGCTTTTACCTCCTTTCAGATCATAACCTCTATTTCTTCTTTTAATTTAATTTCCTCAAGGCTAACCGTACATGTATAAGCTTTCACCTTGTGACCTTTGCTTACAAAAAGTCTCAATTTTTCCGCAAAAGTAGGGTCAGTATCTTTATTGGGAGAAAAAACCCGAGCGTCCTCCCTTTGGACAACAAAAATCAACTTAGGTACGTATTCTGGATAAAGCCTCATTAAAAGCTCTATGTGTTTAACTCCTCTTTGTGTAGGAGCATCAGGGAAGAGCGCTACACCTTCCCTTACTAAGTTCACGGATTTTACTTCTATTAGCTCTCTTCCTACAAGAATGTCAAATCTGCTGTTTCCTATCCTTGGTTCGTAAAGTATGCTACCGGTATAAATAGCCTCTGCATAAAGCTTGGGCGCTATTTGTGCATCAAGACATACTAAAATCCCTTCACCATATTCTGCCAAAACAAGCTCATAGTTGTATTTACCTCTACTCTTATGCTTTACGTATACAGAACTTCCCTCCTTTAAAAGCTCACTC
>JBEULM010000059.1 GCA_041287335.1 Hydrogenobacter sp. | reverse complement strand
CACATAAACAGCTTTTTCAGACTTACTTATGAACCATTCGTTATTTTTGTTGAGATATAACAAAACCCTTTTGGTTTTCTCTAACAGGTTAGAGTTTTTGACAATTTCAGCAAATCTGTTTTTGAGGTTGGAGATAAAGCTTTCTAAGACAGGCACTACCACATGATACTGTATTGTGTATTTGTATCTTTCAGAGAGGTTAGAGCTTATATGCTTTATGTTTGCCTTTCTGTTGAAGGAGCCTTGAGTGAAGAACAGAAACCACTGATAACTGGCTATGGCTTTTGCTGTTTTTCTGTATTCGGTGAGTATTCTTTTGATGGTGTCTTTTTTCCTCTTTGTCAGAGGGCATGAGACTTGAATGGCTCTATGCATCTTTGACAAGCTCCTCCTTTAGCCTTGCGGTCTTATAACTAATGCCAAGCTTTTTAGCATAATCCGATAACTTCATAGGGAATAATATAGTATGTTTGAGTAATTTTGTTAATAAAAAATAGAACCAGTTTCCGAGACCTTGCAGAAAGCATATACCGGAGAACATTAAACTTTTTCTAAAGGTGATACTACGATCCTGATAAGTGAACTCATAGAAGAAGTAAGTAATCCCATACCTTCTAATAAGTTTACACATTCCGAATAGCTCTCTTCTATAACCTTCATAATATCTTCACCGTAGATAGAGTAAAAACCATCTTTGTCTTTATAATCGTCAACAAGTTGGAAAAGGATACCTACCTTTGTACCCACTTTGCTGAGCGCATCAGCAAGGTCGTACCTCTTTGAAACTACACCACCGCACATGAATGTAGCGGAAAACATGAGAGCGGTTTTTTTAAGGCTTATATCCCACATATCACTAAGCTTTTTAACATCCATAACCTGACCACCTACCATACCCTTAGAGCCGGATTTCTCAGACAAGACACGTATTATGTAGAGTAGATCTCTTTCGTCCAAGGATACAAAGTTTTCCTTTCTTGAAAGTACTTCAAAAGCAAAATTTAGCAGAGCATCACCCGCAAGTATAGCCATGTCCTCACCGAAAAGTACGTGACAGGAAGGTTTACCTCTTCTTGTTACATCATTGTCTATAGCAGGAAGATCATCGTGTATCAAAGAGTAATTGTGTATGAACTCAATAGCACAGCCAACGCTAATAGCATCCTCCATATTGCCATTTAGAGCATCACAGATGGCACACAGAAATAGCGGTCTTATCCTTTTTCCCTCTTGAAACACGTAATAAGACATTGCATCGTAGAGTATTTTCGGCTCAAAAGGCTGTAGAAGTTCTCTGAGTCTAATTTCTATCTTAGATCTCCAAAGATCAATCTTTTGCATTATATCATTTTAATTCTCTTGCGGTGTGTATAAAAGTCCCAGAGTACCACCCCATACCATGTGAAGTAAAAATAAAGAGAACTGACCTGTATAAGAGGATGAGAGCATATTTATGGCAAACTTGGCACCACCTAAAGAAAAGATCAACAACACAACAAGCACGCATACGTGCCATACAATCCCAAAAATAACACCCTTTATTAGTCCTGATTTTGCAGGAATTTTATTATATATCCTTTTGTTAACAAATATAAGAGCGAGTACGAGGGAGTTTATTGTATGTCCTATTGCCATCGCAAGTCCTTCGTATCCATCAAAAAGCCCGAATTGTCTTACTATATTTAAATACTCCCTGTATGTGCCAAAGAGACCAAAAAAGCCGTCCAGCATCATATCCACAGTCATCATTACATACCCTGCAATCAGTGAAGAAAACAGATAACTTGGAAAGTTCACGCCTTCAATCACCTTCAAGATACTTCCTCACATCCTGTTTTATTTGCGGACTTATGCCGAGCTTCTTAAGTTTCTCGTCTTCAGCGGTGAGGAGTTCATAAAGATTTTCAAAGTTTCTGTATATGATCTGTTTTTTGACTTTACCTATACCCTTTATATGATTAAGTATATCTTGTGTAGTGTCTTTTAACTTCAATCTCCTGCTGTAAGCTAACGCAAAGCGATGAGCCTCATCCCTTATAAGACCAAAAACCCTATAGAGTATAGGATTTTCTTTGAGATGTATCTCTTTACCATCTTCACACAGAAGTATCTCTTCACGCTTTGCAAGTGCAAAGATCTTGATAGGAAGCGCCATCTTTCTCTTTACTTTTAGAGCAACCCCCATCTGACCATAACCTCCGTCTATGAGCCACGCATCTGGCATGACCTCTTCACCGCTTTTTAGCCTCTTGGCTCTTCTTTCCAGAACCTCCATCAAAGATGTGTAGTCATCTATCTTGTTAACACTCTTTATTCTGTATCTTCTGTACCTTTTCTTATTCATGTATCCCCTTTCCCAAACTACACATGAGGCTACTATGTAATCTCCGTAAAAGTGAGAAACATCAAAACCTTCTATTATATAAGGAAGGCTTATACCGAGCCTTTCCTTAAACTCAAGTTCAAGTACCTTGATATCCACGTGATGACCCATATTTTCCCTTATTATGCTTTCAAGTTCTTTATCCGTAATAGTGCCTAAACGTAATTTACCTCTCTTTGAAAGCCACTCTTTGACCTCGGCAGGAAGATCAAAGTTTGTGATGAGATTTTCAGGTAGAGGGTTTGAGTAATAAAAGCCGAGAATCACCTCCTCCCTTTGGCTTTCCGTATCAAGTAGAATGATCTGTTTATCCACAAGTTTGGAGGATCTCACAAGGAATACACCGAGGAGTCTGCCCATTGAGTAAAATATGTCCGCGTTGTGTAAAGAGATTTGAGAAACCCGTTGCCCTTTTGCGAGATTCTCAAGAGCATGGATCTGATCCCTTATTTGAGCGCACTTTTCAAACTTTAACTCCAGAGAGTACCTTTCTATAGCTTCGTAAAGATCCGGAAGCACCGAAGAGACATCGCCCGAGAGAAGACTGATAGCCGATCTCACGTTAAGTGCATATTCGTCAGCGTTCACATACCCACAGCATGGAGCCGAACACAATCCCAAGTGATAGTCCATGCAAGGCTCTTTTCTTACAGGAATAGGATCACAGGTTCTAAGTTTGAAGAGCTTGTGAATGAGTTTTTTAACCTTTCTGGCTTTACCCGTACTGAAGAAGGGTCCAAAGATCATACCTTTTTCGTAACCTCTAACTATCTTCACAGTTGGGAATCTATCATCTGTCAAGAGTAAGAGAGGATAGCCTCCACCGTATTTATGAAGTACATTATACTTGGGTTTGTGCAATTGAATAAGGTCAACTTCTAAGGTTAGAGCCTCAAACTCGTTTCTAGTTATTATCCACTCAATCTGTTCAGAATCCATAAGTATAGCTTTCTCTTTAGAATCTTTCTCACTTAATCTGTAGTGTTGGAGTAGCCTTTCTCGTATATTTTTAGCCTTCCCTATGTATATAACTTTATCGGATTTTTTAAATATGTAAACGCCCGTCTTTTCGGGAGCTGACTGTATAACTTCCTGCGTTATCATATATACTTAAATTTATACTCGCTCGGTACATTTTCTCTGCATTATAATATTCAAGGCATGTTTTGGAGGGAAGTCTTCAGAAAGAAATGTTATGCGGTTGATGAAGGCAGGTTTCCAAGAAAGCTTGGTCTTCTTGACCTGACCTTCTTGGGCATAGGGGCTATAATAGGTGCGGGTATATTTGTTATAACAGGACAGGCGGCTGCACTTTATGCAGGTCCGGGCATTGTCCTTTCCTTTCTTCTGGGTGCGGTTGCTATAGGTATAAGTGCCTTAGTTTATGCGGAGCTAAGCTCCGCATATCCCATATCGGGAAGTGCATACAGCTACACTTACGCAACTATAGGTGAAATCATCGCATGGCTTGTAGGATGGAACCTGCTTGTTGAGTATGGCGTTGCCACTGCAGCGGTTGCTACTGGATGGTCAGGATATTTACGCACCTTTCTTGAGCAAAATTTTGGCTTTACTCTGCCACATTTTCTGACAGGTGCCTATGACCCTTCAAAGGGCACGGTGGTGGACCTGTTTGCC
>JBEULM010000058.1 GCA_041287335.1 Hydrogenobacter sp. | reverse complement strand
ACGTGACCTTTTGCAACTATAGTTCTGTCAGGGAGTCTTTCAAGATAATCCGAAAATATCTCCACAGATAAGGCAAAGGAAGCACTTACCATCAAAGAAAGGATTATCCTTAACACTTGAATATTATAAAAGGCAGTCTAAATTTTAAAAAACAATTGATATTCTTATTGTGTTATGGTAGAATATTAGCATATGAGGTGATAAGATGGTGGAAGTCGCTTCTGAAGAGAAGTTAGAGGCATGGGCAGAGTTTCTTAAAGCCTTGGCGCATCCCATCAGGCTTAGAATCATATCGGTTCTCATTGAAGGCAAACAGTGTGTAAAAAACCTCAGCGAGCTTCTGCACACCTCCCAGCCTAACGTTTCCCAACATCTTGGTATTTTGAGAAATAAAGGTATAGTAGGTTGCAAGAGGGATGGCTCCATAGTTTGCTACTACATCAAGGATGAAAGGGTGTTAGAAATCTACAAAATTTTGAGTAAGGAGGTTTGAAAATGGCAGGAAGTGTGATAGTCCTCACTGAAAGCAACTGGCATACGGAAGTGATAAATTCGGACAGACCTGTAGTGGTGGATTTTTGGGCACCTTGGTGTGGTCCATGCAGGATCATAGCACCTATCATAGAAGAACTTGCCGTAGAACTTGGTGATAAGGTGAAGTTCGGTAAGCTAAATACTGACGAAAATCCTAACATAGCCATGCAATACGGTATAAGAGCTATACCTACAATAATGCTTTTCTCTAAGGGGGAAGTAGCCGACACGAGAATAGGTGTACAACCTAAAGAAGCTCTCAGGCAGATGATACTCAGCCATCTGTGATGGTGGAAATTTCTGAAGATACGCTTTACGATTGTATCATAGTGGGTGGTGGACCTGCAGGGCTTACCGCAGGTCTCTATGCTGCCAGAGCCAAGATGAACACACTCCTCTTTGAAAAGGGAACCATAGGAGGGCAGATTGCTATAACCGATCTCGTTGAAAATTATCCGGGTTTTCCTGAGGGTATAAGCGGTAAAGAGCTTTCCTTGAGATTCAAGGAACAGGCTGAGAGGTTTGGACTTAAGGTGGTAAAGGGAGAAGTGGTCAAAGTGGAAAAGAGCGGTAGAGAGGTAATTCTGCACCTCAGAAACGGTCAAATACTGAGAACAAAAACCCTGATCGTAGCATCTGGATCAAACCCAAGGAAGTTAGGTGTTCCTGGAGAAAGCGAGTTTTTAAATAGGGGTGTGTCTTACTGTGCTACATGTGATGGAGCGCTTTTTGAGGGTTCACCCATAGCGGTTATCGGCGGTGGGGATTCAGCCACACAGGAAGCACTTTTTCTTACAAGGTTTGGGAGTGTAGTTTATCTCATTCACAGGAGGGACCAGTTGAGGGCTCAAAAGCACCTTCAGGAGAAGGTATTCTCAAATCCGAAGATAAAATTTATTCCAAACAACGTTGTTGAAGAAATAAAAGGGAGCGATTTCGTTGAAAGGTTGATATTGAAAAATACAAAAACGGGTGATTTGTCAGAGCTTCCTGTAGAGGGTGTATTCATATTCATAGGTTTGGAACCCAACACAGGCTTTTTGAGAGACATCCTCAAACTTGACGAGAGGGGATACATACTTACCGATGAAAGAATGAGAACGAATCTTGAAGGCGTTTTTGCAGCTGGAGATTGCAGAAGCGGTTCAACAGGTCAGGTGGCGGTTGCAGTAGGGGAAGGATGTATAGCCGCTATGGAAGCGGAAAAGTACATAGAGTACAATTTCTGAAATATAATTTAATATCATGCTTGAGTTGCTTACTGAGAAGTTTAGTAAGAGTATATCAAGATTAAAAGGTGCAAGAAAGCTTACAGAAAAACAAGTTAACGATGCGCTCAGGGATATAAGGATGGCTTTACTTGAAGCCGATGTAGACTATGATGTGGTAAAAGCTTTTCTAAAGAGGGTCAGGGAGCGAGTTCTCACCGAAGATATCAAAAACAATCTCTCGCCCGTTGACAGCATTATACTTACAGTATATGAGGAGCTGACAAATATACTCGGCGGTGAAAAGTCTGATATCAAAAAAGGGACTGTGCTTTTTGTAGGCTTGCAGGGTACAGGAAAAACTACCACCATAGGTAAACTCGCACACTTCTTAAAAAATCAGGGCTTTAAAGTGGCTGTTTCTTCGTCTGATGTGAGGAGACCTGCCGCAATGCTTCAACTCAAAAAGCTCGCTGAAAAGGTAGGAGTGCCTTACTACGGCTTTGATGATGTGTCATCTAAGGATATAGCCATTAATGCCAAACATAAAGCTCAAAGCGAAGGTATAGATTACCTCCTTCTTGATACAGCTGGAAGGTTGCACATAGACGAGGATCTGATGCAAGAGCTCAAACAGATAAAGGAAGCAGTTAGACCTTCCGAAATTCTTTATGTAGCCGATTCCATGCAAGGGCAGGAAGCTTTAAGGGTCGCAAAGGTTTTTCACGAAAGCGTTACACTTACTGGGGTGATACTGACCAAGATGGACGGTGATGCGAGGGGGGGATTAGCCCTTTCAGTAAAGGAAGCTATAGGTGTACCTATAAAGTTTGTGGGTGTGGGGGAAAAGATAGAGGATTTGGAAGTTTTCTATCCAGATAGGGTAGCTCAGAGGATATTAGGGCTGGGTGATCTTCAGAGCCTTCTGGAAAAAGCTCAGCAAGTTATACCTGAAGATGAGGCTCAAGTGCTTGCCACGAGGATCATGAGGGGGGAGTTTGATCTTGAGGACATGCTCAAGCAGATAAGGTTTATAAAGCAAATGGGACCTTTAGAAAAGCTCTTGGGTATGATACCGGGGATAGGCGCTCAGCTCAAAAACGTGAAGATAGACGAAAAGAAGTTCAAAAAAACAGAAGCGATAATCCTCTCTATGACAAAAGAGGAGAGAAAGAATCCCAGGATCATAAACATGAGCAGGAAGGTGAGAATAGCCAAAGGTAGCGGAACGAGTGTGGGAGATGTGAACAAAGTTTTGAAAGAGTATGAAGAGATGAGGAGGATAATAAAAAGCATGAAGGGAATGAAAGGATTACCTACGTTACCTAAATTCCCCTTTAGGTTTTAACACAATGAATCATCAAGCTCCATCTTCTACGAAGATGGAATAGTTCACCGACCCTCAATCTCTCTGAGAGTTTCTCTGTATTCTTTACTGTCTCTTAAACTTATGGCTTTTTGTATTATGGACAAAGCCTCTTCTCTTCTTCCCTGTTTATAAACTACCCACGCTAAGTTATTGAGTACATCCGCATCTTCGTGGTGAAGCTCCAACGCCTTCCTATATTCCTCCTCAGCTTTTGCATAGTCACCTTCCTTTGCGTAAATGTTTCCTAAATTAAAGCGTGCCTTCCACAAATTTTTGTCCTTGCGTAGGGCTTTTTCGTACTCTTCTTTTGCAAGTTTTAGCTCTCCTTTTCTTTCATAGATATATCCCAGATTTAGATGCTCCTGCGCAGTTAATGGATCAGTTAAAACCACTATTTGTGCACATGATAGTGTAAAAAATAAAAAAAGTATAATCATTTTTCTCATAACTGAGCCTTTATCTGCTCATATCCAAATAAATATCCATGTCCAAGCTGTGCGCCCATTCTTGAGGCAAGATCTAACTTCTGTACCGTATCTATTTTCTTAAAGCATACTTTTGATCCGTAATACTTTACAAGCTCAACAGCTCTTTTTAAATCATCTTTATTAGCTTTAATGTAAAAATCGTCGCTAAAAAAGACATAATCAAAGGCTCCAAACATGATCTCCTTGAGTTCATATCCTATGGTGGTAAAATCATCCAGTGCAACTCCTAAGCCACACTTTTTTATCCTGCTTCTGTATATGTATAGATTCTTAAGTCCCATACCCATAGGGAGATTAACCACAAGATTATTCCCATAAAGTGGAAGGCTCTCTATGTTGAGAGAGATAGGGAGGTTAACGAAGATCACATCTCTTTTGTTCATGGAGCGTACCGTTTCCAAAACGGCAATTTCTATCTTCATTTTCAAATCCCTGTTGGCAATTTCTGCAAAACTACCCTCTTCGTTACCATAAACTATCCTTGAAACGAGCCTTTGTCCGTGAAGACGCCCAGTTTCTATCTCTACTACATTTTCTAAAACCGCATAAACTTTTAAGTTTTTGCTGTCTTCAATATAAAGCATTCCTAAGGAAAATACTACATCATTGGTAAAATACAGTCAAGTTGACACATAGTTGCGCTATAAGTTAAACTTAATAAAGATGAAGCTTATATCCGCCAACTGGAAAATGAATATTACACCTTCGCAGACAAAAGAATACATCATTAAGTTTCTACCGCTTATCGAAGATGTGAAGGACAGAGAAATACTTCTTTGTGTGCCTTATACATCTCTGTGTATAGCTTCGGAGATGTTAAAGGGCACGAATGTGAAGCTTGGAGCCCAGAATGTTTATTATGAGCAAAAGGGTGCTTTTACAGGTGAGATATCGGTGAGTATGCTGAAAGATTTAGGTGTTTCTTACGTTATTGTTGGTCACTCGGAGAGAAGGTGGATCTTTGGAGAAGATGATGAGGCGGTGAATAAAAAATTAGTGGCTTGTCTTGATGGTGGTTTGAGACCTATACTTTGCGTAGGGGAGAGACTGGATGAAAGGGAAGCGGGACTCACATATAAAGTGATTGAAACCCAAATAAGGATAGCTCTGTCTTCTTTGGAAAATTATACGGATATGATAGACATAGCTTACGAACCTGTTTGGGCAATAGGAAGTGGAAATCCCGCAACCCCTGAAGATGCTCAGGCAGTTCACAGGTTTATAAAAAACGTCCTTGAGGATCTAAACAAGAACTATCAAGGCATGACGCGAGTTGTTTATGGTGGCAGCGTAAATGTACATAACGCAGGTGAGTTTATGAAGATGCCAGATGTGGATGGTTTACTTGTAGGTGGTGCGAGCTTAGACCCTAAAACCTTTTCCCAGATAGTAAAGTCCTTTTAAGGAAAAGAAAAAGAGCGGAGCGAAGGCAATTAACCCGTAAATTGGACTTAGAGACATGCTTTCCGAGAAAAGCCTTGTCAGTACGAAACTCATCCAGTAAAAAAAGAAAGCAGGTACGAAACTCAAAAGCCCAGCGAGTATATTTCTTCTCTTTATAGTGTAAGACATAACGATAATACCTATCGGTACTGATGTAAAAGAAGATAGAAACCTCCTTATTATCTCCGACATGTATAAGTTGTAGTTTAAGCCTATGCTTTTACCCAGAAAGTAAAGGAATATAAGTTGATTCAGTGACACATGTTCCACCCTTTCCCCTATAGGTTGTGCATTTTTTATATCAAAGAGCTTAATAGCCATATACTTAGCTGTTGTGTTACCTTCTTTAAAATTCCAAACTTTTGCAAAAGGTAAAAGTATGGTATCACCCTTCCACAAACCTCTATCAGCTTGGACTATTTCCAATATATTATTTTCTCTACCTCTTACCAAAAATACTCCCGCAACTTTACCACCTTTTATATCAACAAACTGAAAATTTATGTAGATTCTTTCATCATTTTCTTCTTTGAAGAACCATGCATTTCTCATTATAAGATCTTCAATCTCCTGTCTTTTTTTAAATCTCTTTTCTATACTGTAGAGGTTTTTATTGTTTTCAGCATATGTATTAAAGTTCATAAAAAAATTAAAGAAACTCACAAATACTAAAAAAAGTACTATATTAAGGAAAAATTTCAGCGGTGATATCCCAAAGCTTTGAACTATCAGATCTATTTTTCTCAAAAATACGTACCTTAATAGGATCATCATGGCAATTACGCTACTGAAAGGTGAAAGGTAAAGGAAGGATAATGGCAGTAAATTGGCAAGATAGGAGAAAGCTATATCAGCACTTTTCTGCTTGAAGAGAAAGAGAAGTTCCATAAGAGCGTAAGAGGAAACTATACCCAGAAGTATGGCATTTACTATCAGGAAAAGTTTGACGTATAGAAAAAGGACGTATTTGCCGAGCATAGGGAAACATTTTACAATGTTTGTATGAAAACACCCCTTTACGAACTTCACAGAGAGCTAAAAGCTAAGATGTTTGAGTTTGCAGGATGGGAGATGCCTCTATTTTACTCTTCCATAAAGGAAGAAGTAATGGCGGTAAGAAGATCCTGCGGTGTGTTTGATATATCTCACATGGGAAGAATCTTGATGAAAGGTCCATCATCTGCGGACAGTCTCCAGTATCTTACCACCAACGACATAAAAAAGCTTAGTCCGGGCAAAGTCCAGTACAGTATGTTAACAAATCCGGAAGGAGGTGTAATTGACGATATAACCGTGTACATGTTCAACGAGGAAAGTTTTATGTTGTGTGTGAATGCATCAAATAGGCACAAGGTAGTAAGCTGGCTCTTTAAACATCACTCAGTAGAGGATATATCTGACAGCACGGTGCAGATAGCCATTCAAGGAAAAGATAGCGTGAATGTGCTGTCTAAATTTTTCCCCGTTCAGGATATAAGGTACTACGGATTTAAGGTCTTTGATGGTATGGTAGTTTCAAGAACAGGCTACACAGGTGAGGACGGTTTTGAGATATACGCAGGTCTGAAGGAGGGTACAGAGCTTTTTAAAGAGTTATTGAGGTATGCCAAACCATGCGGTCTTGGTGCAAGGGATACGCTAAGGATTGAGGCTGGACTTCCTCTTTACGGTCATGAAATTTCTGAGAACATAACACCTTTTGAGGCAAACCTCGACAGGTTCGTGTATATGCATAAAGAGTTTGTAGGAAGGGAAGCTATGCTGAAAAAGGAAATCAAAAGTAAACTTTTTGGGCTTGAGCTTTTAGAAAGAGGTGTCCCAAGAGAGGGATACGGAATATACGTATCGGACATAAATATAGGCACTGTCAGTAGCGGAACTTATTCACCAACCCTTGATAGAGGAATAGCTTTGTGCTTTATAAAAATCCCATACAGAGAGGAAGGTCTGAAAGTAGAGCTTGATGTTAGAGGTAAAAGGCTCAAAGCAATGTTAAGGAATTATCCTTTTGTACGCAGGTAGATTATAATCTATTTAAAACTTTTTCAGGAGGTCTCAAGTGGCACAGATAGTAGTTACTCCTATGACCTTTGCACCTGTTTACGAGCAGTCGGCTGAGATAGTGGAAAGGAAAGGAACAGGTCATCCAGATACTATATGTGACAATTTAGCCGAAAATCTTTCGAGGGAACTCTGTAAGTGGTATTTGAGAGAGTTCGGAGCGGTTATGCATCACAATGTGGACAAAGCTTTACTCGTTGGAGGAGTTGCCGATGCTCACTTCGGAGGTGGTCAAGTTATAGAGCCTATAGAGATATACCTTGTGGGTAGAGCCATCCTTGAGAGGAATGACAAAAAGCTTGATGCGGAGGATCTCGTAAAGCAAACGGTAAAAGAATGGCTCAGCAAAAGTATAAAAAACATAGACGTGGAAAAACATGTTAAAGTTTACGCTAAGATAAAGCCCGGTGCCAGAGATCTCGTGGAACTTTTTGAGAGATTTCAGAAAAGTGGGGAAGTACCTTTGGCAAATGATACATCCTTTGGCGTAGGATTTGCACCTTTTGATGAGTTAGAGAGAGCCGTTTACGAAACGGAAAGGTTTCTCAATTCTGAAGCTCTCAAGAGGGAGCATCCTGAAGTTGGGGAGGACATAAAAGTTATGGGAGTTAGGGTAGAAAGCAGGATAAGATTAACCGTCGCTTTGGCATTTGTGAGCAAGTATATAAAAAGCATAGATGAGTATTTTGAAAAGAAGGAGGAGATAAGGAGGAAGGTAAAAATGTATGTAGAGGGTCTCCTTGGTAGGGAGATAGAAGTTTATATAAACACAGCGGACAGTAGGGAGAACAATTCGGTGTATATAACAGTTACAGGTACTTCCGCGGAGCAAGGAGATGACGGACAGGTAGGTAGAGGTAACAGAGTCAATGGTCTTATAACTCCATACAGACCTATGAGTCTTGAGGCTGCAGCAGGAAAAAATCCTATATCCCACATTGGGAAGATATATAACACCGTAGCCAACCTAATAGCTCAGAGAGTAATTAAAGAGCTGGAAGACATAGAGGAAGCATACTGCTATATAGTCTCTCAAATAGGGAAACCCATAAATCAACCGCAGATACTTGATGTAAAGATAAGAACGCGGAAAGACATAAGAGGTTTACAGGATGAAGTGAAGAAGATAGCGCGGGAGGAACTTGAAAAGATGCCAAGCGTATGGAAAGGTTTTCTTGAGGGTATATATTCTGTTGCGTAGGAGGTGCTTAATGAGTTTGTTGGCATACGAAGAAGCGCTTTCTATAATTCTTGAACATACAAAGTTGATAGACGCGGAAAGAGTTTTTTTAAGTCAAGCTATAGGTAGGGTATTGGCCGAAGACATATTAGCCGACACGGATAAACCACCCTTTGACAATTCCGCTATGGACGGTTACGCAGTAAGATACGAAGATATAAAAGAAGCATCTGAAGAAAGACCTGTGAGATTGAGGATCGCAGGCGAATTATCTGCCGGTGACGAGAAAGATTTCAAAGTAGAAAAGGGCAGTGCTGTAATAATATTTACCGGAGCACCCCTACCTGATGGTGCGGACTGCGTAATTCCCTTTGAACTCACCCAAAGGGAAGGCGATTATGTGCTTATAAAACGTGCGTTAAAAATCGGAAGCAATATAAGAAGGAAGGGAGAGGAGGTAAAAGAGGGTCAAATCCTTCTTCAAACTGGTACACTTATAAGACCGTACGAAGTTGGTATAATGGCATCGGTAAATAAAGCTCTCGTCTTTGTTTACAGAAAACCTAAAGTTGCTATATTGGCAACCGGTGACGAGATAAAGGACGTTGGCGAAACTATAAATAAGCCTTCCCAGATAAGAAGTTCCAACAGCTACACACTTCTTTCTCAAGTCATAAGAGATGGTGGAGAAGCACATTACTTGGGCATAGTAAAGGACAACGAGGAGGAAATATCAAGTGCTCTTAGAAGCATACATAACTACGATGTGTTTATAACCACGGGCGGGGTATCCATGGGAGGCAAAGACTACATCCAGTATCTTGTGAAGGATTGTGGAATTGATGTGAAGTTTCATAAAGTGCGTATAAAACCTGCGAAACCTGTCCTTTTTGGTACTTACGGAGAAAAGGGCTTGTTTTTTGGTCTTCCCGGTAATCCGGTATCCTGCAGTATGGCTTTTGATCTTCTTGTCCGACCCGCTATTTTGAAAATGTCAGGAAGGCATCGCTACATACCTGATGTCTTTAAAGCTACGCTTAAGGAGAGCTTTCACAGAAAAGATGCTGAAAGGCGAGAGTTCGTCAGGGCTTACGTGTGGTTTGAGGGAGAAAGAGCCTACTGCTCATACTCTCACAAAACTCAATCACACATGCTTACTTCCTATGTAAACATGAATGCCTATATGGTGGTTTATGAAGGTGTATATGAAATAAATAAAGATAGCCTTGTTGATGTAATAATGTTCCCATAATATAATTTCCCCATGCTCTACGCTCTTTTAATCCTTCTCATATATCTTTACTATCTGAACCTCGGTTTTCCTCAGGTATGGATGCCAAATGAATCCTTTTATGCGTACGCATCGAAAATTATGCTAAACAGCGGTGACTTCTTAACGCCTTACTATAACGGAAGTATAAGACTTGAAAAACCACCCCTCACCTACTGGATGATCTCCTTAGGATACTATCTTTTTGGAGTCAATGAGTTTGGTCTCAGATTCTTTCATGTTACGCTCGGCATACTTACAGGTTTGGTCACCTATTTTTTGGCTCAAGATCAGTTAAAAGATGTGAAGGTATCCCTCCTTTCCGCACTTGTGCTTTTGTCTTCGTTCCAATTCTTTGCCAATGCGAGGTATGCTTCACCAGAAATGCCCTTTACCTTTTTCATAACCCTCTCGCTTTATCTTTGGCTCAAATCATACAAAAAAAAGAGTGTACTTATATTGATATTAGCGTTTACCTCTTCCTCCTTAGCCATAATGACTAAGGGTCCTGCTGGTCTTATAATTCCAGCAGGTGTAGTTTTCACATACCTTTTTCTGAATAATCCGAAAGAGCTTTTAAAAAAGCGATATTACCTGCTTACTATCCTTGTGATTCTTCCAGCCTTTTGGTGGTATATTTTTGAATTTCTATTTCACAGAAAGGATCTGTTAAAAGTGTTCTACATAGAAAACATCAAAAGGATATACGAAGGAAGCGATCCCTTATACTTTTACCTTCTTGATACGCTTGTAAGCTTCCTCCCTTACTCCTTTCTGGTATTTCTTGCTTTAACATGGGCTTTTCTCAAATTGAGAAGAGAGCTTAGTTTTTTCATTGCGTGGTTTGTATTTGTCTTTATTCTCTTTAGTTTTGTAAAGTCTAAGATACCTGTCTACATTCTTCCTGCATACCCAGCTATGTCCATTTTAACAGCTGACTTTATCCTTAACTCCAGGTGGGAAAAGCTCATTAAGTATTCTTCAACTTTTTTAAGTCTTCTGATCTCTATGACGATCCTTTTTCTAACTTTTTATTTTGAACTTGAAAAAATTTACATAACTCTTGCCTTTTTACCTCTGCTTTTTCTTCTCAGATATTGGCGCTTTAGTCTCATATTAGCGGGCATAGTCTTCTTGATATTTATGAACACAGGTATGCTTACTTACCTTGAAAGTTTTAGGCATTACAGAGATCTTGGTAATTTTATAAAAACCCTTGATCCGACCAGTAGTTTGAAGACATATGAAGTTGGATATTTCCATCATAACTTACCTTTTTACGCAGACAGGATAATAATAAAAGATAAAATACCTGAAAAAAACTCATTAATTATATTCAATTTAAGATCTTTTAACGGTTGTAAACCCATAAAAATTTGGGAACTTTATACATCATCAGAATCAAGATTCGTGACTTTTTTGTTTGATACAAAAAGTAAAAGAAGGTTTGAAAGATTTGGTGTGTGTATATATAATAGATAACAGATAAGAAGGATAGAAACAGTTGACAGGAAGTGTAAAAAGTGAATATATAGAAGAAGGGAGCAAAAAACATGATAACACTGCAGTTTAGATTAGAGCTACATAAGGAAGACCGCAAAGCACTTAAAGACTTGATGAGAAGACAGTCTTCCTGCATGAGATACGCCTATAACAGGCTATTGGAAGGCAAAGAAAGAAAGGAGCTTCAATATATCTTTGGTCTTAGAAACCAGTTCCAATTTTTATTAACAAATCTACCCAAGCATACTATATTATTCCATATGAAGCTGTCGGATTATGCTAAAAAGCTTGGCATCAGTTATAAGACAGCTTGGAGATTGTTTAAGGAAGGAAAAATAAAAGGTTTTCAGTTGCCTACAGGAACTATCATAGTTGAGGAAAAACAAGAGTATGAGAACGGAAACAGGTGTATTATCTATGCAAGGGTTTCTGACAATGCAAGTAAAGACAACCTTGAAAGACAAGCCCAGAGGCTAAAAGAGTAT